>JBFZES010000199.1:0-4002 GCA_041306725.1 Spirochaetaceae bacterium
TTAAGCTCGATCTCCTGGCCCTTCTTGACGAAGTCCTTGGGCTTGGTGACGTGTCCCCAGCTCATATCGTTGATATGCAGAAGGCCGTCGAAGCCGCCCAGATCGATGAAGGCGCCGAAACTGGTAAAGCTCTTCACTTCGCCCTTTACGGAGTCGCCTATGGTTATGCTGCTGAAGAACTGTTCGCGGCGGGCCTTTACTTCCTCTTCAAGCCATTCGCGGCGGTTCACCACGATGTTTACGCGCTTGTCGGAATAGAGGCGCTCTATGTAGAACTTCGACTTCTTATTGATAAGATAGTCGCCGGTCTCCACGCGCTGCACGTCGGCCTTGGAAACGGGAAGGAAGGCGCGAAGGCCGTGGCCTAAGTTTACTTCGAATCCGCCCTTGATTTCCTTGGCTATGACGCCCTCGATCGTTTCGTGGTTCTTGTGGGCGTTTTGGATATTGCGCCAATGAACCTTTTCGTCCGCCTTGGACTTTGACACGTAGGTCTCGCCGGACCGGGTCTCCTTCTTCATGAGTACCACGGTAACCGTGTCACCCACTTTCGGAGCGTCCTGGAATTCGCTAAGCGGGATCTTGCCCTCGCTCTTTGCGCCGACGTCAACGAATACGCAATCGTTGGCGACCTGGACCACCTGACCTTCTACGAGGTCCCCCTCTTCAAGTTGGTCCATGGATTTAAGATACTGCTCTTGTAACTGTGTCTGGAAGCTGTCTCCGGAGGGTACGACTGCGTCCATTTCCACTTCCTTGCCCATAAGGTTCCCTTGCTGTTGAATTTTCGTGTACACTTTCTCATAAACTTCATCTATGGTCAAGTATGACGTGTCTAAATAGAGCGCGTCAGGCGACCTTTTAAGGCTGCCTTCGGCTTTATTCCTATCGATTTCGTCTCGTTCTTGTATAGAATTACGTATTTCATCCAGGCTCAGTCCGCTGGTGCCCTGCTTGAAGCGCCTCTCGGCGCGGGCCTCCACGCTGGCGTCTATGTAGATTTTCAGCTCGGCTCCGGGGAATACCACGGTGGTGATGTCCCGGCCCTCCACTACCGCGTTCGCGCCCTTGGCCAGCCTGCGAAGGACGTCGTTGACCACATGCCGCACCGGCACTATGGCCGAAAGCTTGGCCACGACGGCCTCCACGCCGTCGCTGCGCAGGAGGCCTTCCACGTCCTCGTCGGCCACATGCAGGCGGCCTCCCTTATAGGAAAGCGGCAAGCCCTGAGCCAGGCGCACGACGGCGTCTCTATCCTGGATGTCGAGCCCGGCCCGCAGCGCGGCCAGGGTGATGGCCCGGTAAAGGTTGCCCGAATTTATATAGGTAAAGCCGGCCCGTTCGGCTACGAGCCTGGCTATGGTGCTTTTACCGGTACCCGCCGGGCCGTCCATGGCTATGATCATGAGCGCTCCTTGTAAAAACGGCCGTCAAGGCCTTGATTTCTTCGTCAGTAAGCGCCCGCCAGCAGCCTTCCGCCAGGCCGCCCAGGCCTATGGGGCCTATGGCTACCCGCCTCAGCACCTTGGCCTTTATGCGGTAGAGCTCAAGGGCGCGCCGTATCTCGCGGTTCTTGCCCTCGGCCAGCCATACGGTCAGGGCGTGCGGCCCGCGTTGCTCGGCCTTCTCGGCCTTGAGCGTTTCGCCGCGATCCACGAGCCCGGCTTGAAAAGCCTGCGCGAACTCGGGGTGCAGCGGCACGTCCGTAACGACCTCGTATTCCTTGATGAGCCCGAAGGACGGGTGCCCGGCCTTGGCAGCGAAGTCGCCGTCGTTGGTGAAGAATATGAGGCCAGAGGACTCGAGGTCGAGCCTGCCTACGTTATAGATGCGTTCGCTTATCGATGGCCTAAAGAGGTCCACGGCCAAGGGCCTGCCGTAGGGATCGCTCGACGCGCAGAGGTAGCCCGGCGGTTTATTAAGCGCTAAATGCAGCTTCCTGTTCTCCGAGGATATGGCCTTGCCGTCGACCAGGAGCTCGTCGCCGGGCAGGGCGCGGGTGCCTAGCTCGGTTACCGTGACGCCGTTAAGGCTCACGCGCCCGGCGAGTATGATGTCCTCGCAGGCGCGGCGCGAGGCTAGGCCCGCGTGGGCGAGGAGCACCTGTACGCGGGTGCCCCGCTCCGCCTGCTCGCTCATTCGTCGCCCTCCAGCTCGAAGCGCTCGCGGTCAAGCTCGTCTAGCCTGGGAAGCTCCGCTATGCTCGAAAGGCGGAAAAACTTGAGGAATTCCCTGGTGGTGCCGAACTGCGTGGGCTTGCCCGGGCTGTCCTTCTTGCCCACTTCCTTGATGAACTCTTTTTCCACGAGGAAGCGTATCATGTTATCCGCCGATACCCCGCGTATGGCCTCGATCTCGGAGCGGGTGACCGGCTGCGAATAGGCGATGATGGACAGGGTCTCCAGCGCGGCGCGCGACAGCTTCTGTTCGTTCTTGCGGCCATAGCGCTCCTTGAGCGCGTTCCAGAGCTCCGCCTTAGGGGCGAGCATCCAGCCGCCGCCCATTTCGGTTAGCTCAAGGCCGTGGCAGGGCGCGGCGTACATGTCCTTGAGCTGCTCTATGGTCGCTTCCACCACTTCCCTGCTTAAGCCGCTTATGCGCGCGAGCGAGGCCTCGTCCATGGGGTCGGATTCGAGGAAGAGCACGGTTTGGAGGAGAGCCGCCTCCTTGTCAAGATTCAGTTCCATCGTGGCTCCGTTTTTCGAACTTGCGTATTTGTATATCGCCGAACAGGCGATGCTGCCGTATGCATATGACCCGGTACTTCACCGCTTCCAGCACGGAGAGAAAGGCGCACACGATATCCAGGGTGGAGTTGGGGCGCGTGATCAAATCGTGGAAGCTGAAGGACTCGCGGGTCTCCAGGAACTCGTGTATGAGGGCCGTTTTCTCGTTTATGGATACTTCTTCATACAAGTCGATGATGCGCTCGCTCGATATGCCGCCTATGAGCCCCGAGAAGGACTTGAGCAGGTCCCATACGTCGATCTCTTCCCACAGCTCCTCATCGGCGAAGGGCAAGGCCCTTTGCATCTTCTTGCGCTCTATAGTCCACTCGGCTTCCGCCTCTTTTTTTTCCATGAGCTCGGACAGCTTCTTGTACTTCTGGTACTCGATGAGCTTTTCCACGAGGTCCTGTCGCGGATCCTCGATCTCGTCGTTGAGGTTTATGTCCACCGGCAGGAGCATGCGGCTCTTGATGTAGAGGAGCGTGGCGGCGAAGGAGTAGAATTCGGTGAGCCCGTCGAGGTCCATGGCCTGGGCCTGGTCAAGGAAGGCAAGGAATTGCTCGGTGATGGCGCTGATGGGTATGTCGTATATGCTCACCTCGTTCTTCTTGATGAGGAAGAGGAGGAGGTCCAAGGGGCCTTCAAAGTCGTTTATATGGAAACGATGGCCCTTGGATGCCTGTTCCGGGATTAATTCAGCGCTTTCTTGCATGCCTGTCCGTCCGAGTCGGGGTAAAGGCGATTATAGCCGCGCCTGCCTATAGAGGTAAATCCCCTGCTCCGGCAAGAGCGCGAAGAGGGAGGCGTAGCTTTGGCCGCCGACGGGGTCGACCAGGCCCGGCTCCAGCTCCAGAAGGGGCATGAGCACGAAAGCCCGCTCGGCTATGCCCGGATGGGGCAGCTCAAGGGCCGGCGTCTGTATGCGGAGGCCTCCGTAGAGCAAAAGGTCTATGTCGAGCGTGCGCGGCCCTTTAAGCGTTTCCTTGGCGCGGTCGCGGCCGTGGGCTGCCTCTATGGCCTGCGTGGCCTCGAGCAGCTCGGCCGGCGACAGCCGGCAGGAGCCGCGCACGACGAGGTTGAGGAAATCAGGCTGCTCGGTCAGGTAGCGGGCCTTGCTCCGGTAGAGCGACGAGGCCTTGCAATCTTCGAGCAGCGCGGATAACTCGGCCACCGCGGCGTCGAGTATGGCCTCGCTGTCGCCGCGATTGGAGCCTAAGCCCAGGTACACGACGCTCAGAACAGCCCTCCGTCCTCGTCGTCTGCCAGCTTGGCC
>JBFZES010000200.1:0-12851 GCA_041306725.1 Spirochaetaceae bacterium
ATAAGCAGCGATATGCCGTTGCCTATGCCCCGCTTGGTAATCTGCTCGCCTATCCACACGATGAACATAGTGCCCGTGGTTACCGTGAGGATGGCCAACAGGGTATACGCGGTCTCGTTGATCATGAGCACTTCGGGATTGGTCTTGGCTATAGTCTTAGCGTACGCGACCAAGGCGAAGGACTGTATGACCGCGACGCCCACGGTCGCGAGGCGAGTCCAGAGCGCTATCTTCTTCCGCCCGCCCTCTTCCTCGGCTACCTTCTTCATCGAAGGAAACACCACCAGGAGGAGCTGCATGATGATCTGGGTGGATATGTAGGGCATGACGCCCAGCATGAACACCGAGAAATTCTTGAATGCGCCGCCGGCGAAGAAGTCCAGGTAATCGGTTATGCCGCCCTGGGAGCTCACCGAGGCGAAGTAGTCCTTGAGTGCACCGGCGTTGATGCCCGGAATCGGCAGAAAAGCGCCGATCCTGAACACCACGAGCCAGGTGACCGTATAGAGTATGCGTTCTCGAAGCTCTTTGATGCGGAACACATCTACTAACGCGTTGCCTGCCATTGGTCGCTACCTTCTTTCTTTCGTATGAGCCCCTTATTAGGGGGTCTCCACCTTGCCGCCGGCCTTTTCGATCTTGGCCTTGGCCGATGCGGAAACCTTGTCAACGACGAAGGTAAGCGCCTTGGCTATGCGACCGTCGCCGAGCACCTTCACGGGCATGCTTGCCTTGCGGATAAGGCCCTTCGCGATGAGGTTCTCGAGGCTGACGATTTCGCCGTCGACGAAGTGATCGTCTATGGCGCCCAGGTTCACGATCTGATAGTCGACCCTGAAGTTCTTGTTATTGAAGCCCCGCATGGCGATGCGCCGGTACAGGGGCATCTGGCCGCCCTCGAAACCGGGATAGGTCTTGCCGCCAGAGCGGGACTGCTGTCCCTTATTGCCCCTGCCCGCCGTGGTGCCAAGGCCGGAGCCTTGGCCGCGGCCTACGATCTTTTTCTTGTGCGTAGCGCCAGCGGGGGGATGAAGGTCGAAGTCCGACATTATTTCTTCTCCTTTGGTTCCGCGTAGGGTCGCACCTCTACAAGATGAGAAACGGCGGCCACCATGCCGAGCACGGCGGGAGTCGCTTCCTTCACGGTTACGGAGCTGATCTTGCGGAGCCCAAGGGCGCGCACGGTGGCCCGCTGAACGGGCTTGCGGCCTATGGTGCTCCTTACCAGCTTAATCTCTATCTTGTCGGCCATGGCATTAACCCCACATGTCCTTGAGCGCCTTGCCGCGGTTATGAGCCACGACGCGGGCGTCCATTATACTCTCGATACCGTTGAATACAGCGCGGATCACGTTTATAGAGGTCCTGCTGCCCACCGTCTTGGCGAGGATATCGCTGATGCCGCCGGCTTCCATAATGGCGCGCACGGCGCCGCCGGCTATGATGCCGGAACCCGGGCAGGCAGGCTTCATGATCACCCTCGAGGCCTTGAATTCGCCCACCATATCGTGGGGAATCGTGCCGTTCTTCACGGGAAGCTTGATCATGCTCCTCTTGGCCTTCTCAATGCTCTTGCGAATGGCCTCGGTCACATCGTTAGCCTTGCCGAAGCCGTAACCGACATTGCCGGTCCTATCGCCCACCACGGTAAGAGCCGAGAAGGAGAACCTGCGTCCGCCCTTCACGACCTTTGCGGTTCGATTCAGCTTGACGAGCTTCTCGATGTAGATATCACGGGACCTATCGTCCCTGTCTCTCCTATCCACATGTTCCCCCTAGAATGTAATCCCGGCCTTCCGGGTTCCGTCGGCGATAGCTTTAACGACGCCGTGGTACTTGTATCCGTTGCGGTCAAAGACCACGGATCCAATATTCTTTTCCTTAAGCCGGGCTCCTATGAGCTCGCCCAGCTTTGCGCCACCCTCTACGGTAGCCTTGACGCCCTTGAGCGCCTCTTCCAGGGTGCTGGCGGAAGCCAGGGTATTGCCCACGGCATCGTCGATCACCTGTACGTAGAGGTAGCGGTTTGACTTGAACACGGCGAGCCTCGGGCGCTCGGCCGTTCCGGATATATACTTGCGTACGTGGACCTTGCGCGCCCCCCGCCTGCGTATCTTCTCTGACAGTTCTTTCGTGCTCATGGTCGTCCCTTACTTCACGCCGGTCTTGCCGACCTTCTTGCGGATGGTCTCGGTCTCATACCGTATACCCTTGCCCTTGTAGGGCTCAGGCTTACGGAGGCTTCTTATTTCGGAGGCGAACTTGCCAACG
Organism: Spirochaetaceae bacterium; assembly: GCA_041306725.1. GTDB lineage: Bacteria > Spirochaetota > Spirochaetia > Treponematales > UBA12059 > UBA5200. The sequence continues at coordinate 2,272 of JBFZES010000200.1, forward strand.
AGATGCCTGTCGATACCGGACACGACGATCTTCTGGTTGTTTCCCTCAATGGCTACAGATATACCCTGGGGTATGCCTACATACACATCGCTGGAATAACCGAGGCTGAGCACCAGGAGCGGGCCCTGGACCTCGGCCTTGTAGCCTACGCCGTTTACCACCAGGGCTTTTTTGAAGCCCTCGGAAACGCCGACTACCATGTTATCGATCAGCTTGCGATAGAGGCCGTGGAAAGCCTTCGTCTGCTTCTCGTCGTTAGCCCGGTCAACGTTGACGATATCGTCCTTAACGCTGACGGTCACGAGCTTCGTGGCGAGCTCTTGCTCGAGCTTGCCCTTTGGGCCTTCCACGTTTACCTTATTCCCCTGTACGGCGACCTTGACGCCCTTCGGTACGGTTATTGGCTTATAGCCTATCCTCGACATGGCGGTTCCCCTCTTTTACCAAACGGTACAGATGAGCTCGCCACCGATCTTCTTCTCGGCGGCCTTCTTGCCGGTTGTTACGCCGTCAGAAGTCGATACGATGACGGTACCATAGCCGTTGCGGACCCTCGGGAGGGTCTTGTAGCCGGTGTATACCCGGCGTCCGGGCTTGGATACCTTCTCGATGCCGTGCAGGATCGGCTGCTCATTCTCGTCGTACTTCAAGAACACCCTAATGAAGTTAGTGCCTTCCTGGACGATCTTCTTAAAGTTCTTAATATAGCCCTCGGTCTTGAGGATCTTCACAATCTCGAGCTTCAAGCGCGAGGTAGGGATATCCACTTTCTCGTGGCGGGCCATGCTCGCATTGCGGACCTTGGTCAGCATGTCGGAGATGGGATCGGAAACGCTCATTCCAGTCCTCCTACCAGCTTGATTTGGTAACGCCCGGGAGGAAACCCTCGCTCGCGAGCTTACGGAAACAAATACGGCACATGTCAAACTTGCGCATGTAGCCCCTCGGGCGACCGCATATCTTGCAGCGGTTGACGTGCCTAGTCATATACTTAGGCTTTGCTAGCGCCTTCAGTATCATCGCTTTTCTGGCCATGGTATCTCCCTTACTTCCTGAACGGCATGCCCATTTTGCCAAGGAGGCTTTTGGCTTCCTTGTCGGTGCGGGCGGTCGTCACGATGGCCACGTTCATGCCCATCACCTTCTCAATCTTATCGTAGTCGATCTCCGGGAAGATGATCTGCTCGGTAAGACCCATGGAATAATTCCCGTGGCCGTCGAAGGCGTTGGGATTGACGCCGCGGAAGTCCTTTACGCGAGGCAGCGCTACGTTCATGAGCCTATCCAGGAACTCCCACATCTGCACGCCCCTAAGGGTAACGCGGCAGCCGATTTCCTGGCCCTCGCGTATCTTAAAGACGGCGATGGACTTCCTGGCCTTGGTCTTAACGGCCTTCTGCCCGGTAATGATGCCGATGTCGTTAACGGCGGCATCAAGGATTTTCTTATTCTCCTTCGCCTCGCCTACGCCCATGGAGACTATCACCTTTACGAACCGCGGCGCCTGCATGGCCGACTCATAGGAAAATTCCTTGATCAGCTCGGGAGCCACGGTTTCGGCGTAAATCTTCTTAAGGCGCGGTTCGTAGGCGTTCTTCTTCTGAGCCATCAGAGGGCCTCCCCGCACTTGCGGCATACGCGCTTCTTGGCGTCGCCTTCGATTTTATAGCCTATCCTGGTGGGTCCGCATTTCTTGCAGACGATCATCATGTTGCAGAGGCGGATGGGCGCCTCAAGCTCTATAATGCCGCCGCGATCGTTCTGGGATTTCTTGCGCATGGCCTTTTTGACCATGTTCAAGCCCTGCACGATGGCGCGGCCTTTGGAAAGGTCTACTTTGACGATCTTACCCTGCTTGCCCCTCTCCTTGCCGGAGATGACCTGCACGTTGTCGTCCTTCTTTAGCTTGGTGCTATGCTTTTGGTCGATCATCGCGCTCTCCTTACAGAACCTCGGGGGCGAGCGATACGATCTTCATATAGTCTTTGTCGCGAAGCTCGCGAGCGACCGGTCCGAAGATGCGCTTACCCTTGGGGTTCTTGTTCGCGTCGATGATGACGCAAGCATTGTCATCGAACCGTATGTACGTGCCGTCGGGGCGCCGGTACTCTTTATGCACCCGCACGATAACGGCCTTCTCTACGGTTCCCTTCTTTATGGCGGAGTTCGGGATGACGCTCTTCACGGCAACCACGATGATGTCTCCTACCGACGCATAGCGCCTCTTGGAACCGCCCAGCACTTTTATGCACTGGACGTTCTTGGCGCCGGAGTTATCGGCCACGTTCAGCCTGGATTCAACCTGTATCATGACGTTCCTCTCGGCCCTTACTTCGCGCGTTCTACGATTTCGGCGAGGCGCCAGCGCTTGTCCTTGGACAGCGGCCTGGTCTCGACGACGCGGACGGTGTCACCCATCTTGGCGTCGTTGGTCTCGTCGTGTGCCTTCACCTTCTTGCTCCGGGTGAGGTACTTCTTGTAGAGCGGGTGCAGCTTGCGCGTCACGATCTCGACGACGATGGTCTTTTCCATCTTGTCGCTGACCACCACGCCTTGCAGGACCTGCTTGTCTTTCCTTGTCTTGGCTTCCATTGTCCCGCTCCTCCGTTACGCTTTCGCGGCTTCGCCGCGTACGGCGGCCCGTTCGCGCTGGCAGACCAGGGTATTCAGCCTGGCGATCTGCCTGCGCAGATTCCGCTTCTGCAGCGGATTGTCGACATGGCCGATAACCATCTGGAAGCGAAGGTCGAAGTACTTCTTCCTAAGCTCCTCGCGCTTGGCGACGAGCTCGTCGAGCTTAAGCTCCTTGAACGAGTTCTTCATTCGATCACTCCATCTCCATATCGGCGCGGACCACGAACTTCGTCTTGATCGGGAGCTTGGAACCGGCGAGGCGCATTGCCTCCGCCGCGGTTTCCCTAGGAACCCCCGAGAGCTCGAACATGACCGTGCCCGGCTTTACTACGGCTACCCACCATTCCGGGCCGCCTTTACCTTTACCCATGCGTACTTCGAGGGGCTTCTTGCTGTAGGGCTTATCCGGGAAAATCCGGATCCACAGCTTTCCGCCGCGCTTGATATAGCGGTTCAACGCCACGCGGGCTGCTTCCAACTGGCGGTTGGTTATCCACATGGGCTCTTCGCAAATCAAGCCGTACTCGCCGAACGATATCGCGTTTCCCGACTGGGCAGTGCCCTTAGTGCGGCCGCGTTGTACCTTCCTGTGCTTAACTCGTTTCGGTGCAAGCATAGTTTAGCTCCTCGCCTCGCGGGGGCCCGCATCGCGGGCGCCCGAATCGCGGGTCCCCGCCTCGCGGGGGCCGCGTCCGGGAGTCCGGGGACCCCTCGGGCCGCCCCTGTCGCCGCCAGGGCCTGACCGGTCGCCGTGTTCGCGGCGGTTGCGGGCGGGCATGAGGCCGGCGTCTTCTTTCTTATCGCCCGCAAGGGCGTTGTCGCTCTTGCAGATCCATACCTTTACGCCAATCTTGCCGTAGGTGGTAAGGGCTTCGTAGAAGCCGTAGTCGATATCGGCCCTGAGGGTATGCAGGGGCACGCGGCCTTCCTTGTACTCCTCGGTGCGGCTCATATCGGCTCCGCCTAAGCGGCCTGACATGCGTATCTTACAGCCCTGAGCCCCGCCCTTCATGGCGGCGGACACGGCCATCTTCATGGTCCTGCGGAAGGAGCCGCGGCCCTCGAGCTGGCGGCAGATATTCTGCGCCACGATCTGAGAGTTGGTCTCTACCTTCTTCACTTCCTTGATCTTGATATTGATCTTCTTGGAAGCGTACTTCTGCAGCTCCAGGCCTATGCGCTCTATGTTCGCGCCTTTCTGGCCTATGAGCACGCCCGGCTTGGCCGTGTGGATGACTATGGTCACCTTCTGCGGATGCCGCACGATCTCGATCTCGGAAATATCGGCGTTCCTGGATTCGGGAAGCTCATACATGCGCTTGCGCAGGTTAAGATCCTCGTGCAGGGTCTTGGCGTAGTCCCGGGGGTCGACGAACCATCGCGACTTCCAGTCCTTGTTGATGCCAAGACGTAGGCCGATCGGATTTACTTTCTGTCCCACGTTACGCCTCCGCCCTTGCGATTTCGTCGACGACCACAGAAATGTGGCACATCTGCTTAACGAGCATATCAGCGCGACCGCGGGCGCGGAACCATACGCGGCGCATGCGGGGCCCGTCATTGATCTGGACTTCTCTAACGTAGAGCATGTCTTCGGCCAGCTTGCGATTCTGGTTAAGCGCGTTAGCCGCCGCAGACTTGACTACCTTCTGAATAAGCCTGGCGCCCTTATGGGGCATGTTTTCCAGGATGGCTACCGCCTCGTTATACGGCTTGTTGCGAACGAGGTCCGCTACGGGCCGAATTTTCGAGGGCGATCCCATCAGGTATTTGGCGCAGGCCGGAAAACCGGATTTGTTTGCCATGTTCGTCACCTATCTCCCGGCCTTCTTGTCCGAGCCTGCGTGGCCTCGGAATACCCGGGTGGGAGAAAATTCCCCGAGTTTGTGGCCGACAAGATTCTCGGTTACGTATACCGGAACCCAGCTCTTGCCGTTATAGACGGACAGCGTCATGCCGACCATCTCGGGGAAAATCGTAGAGCAGCGGGAGTAGGTCTTTATGACCTTCTTATCCCCTGCCTTTGCCGCCTCTATTATCTTCTTATAGAGGCTCTTCTCAATGAACGGGCCTTTCTTGACTGACCTGGACACGGTTAGCTCCTATCCCTTACTTGCGGCGCTTCACGATGAAGCGACTGGACGGCTTGTGAGGATCGCGCGTCTTATAGCCCTTACAAGGCTGGCCCCAAGGGGTAACCGGCTGCTTGTAACCTTTGCCGCGGCCTTCGCCACCACCATGCGGATGATCCACAGGGTTCATGGCTACGCCGCGTACGCGCGGGCGCTTTCCGAGCCAGCGCACGCGGCCGGCTTTACCAAAGCGCTCGTTCATGTGATCTTCGTTGCCCACGCTGCCTATGGTAGCTATGCACTTCTTGAATACGAGGCGAAGCTCGTTGGAAGGCAGCTTAAGGGTAACGTAGTCGCCGTCGGTACCGACGATGAGGGCGGCCGCGCCGGCCGAGCGAGCCATCTGGGCGCCGCGTCCGAGGGTAAGCTCGACGTTGTGCACCGTAAAGCCCACGGGTATGTTCTCAAGGGGCAAAGCGTTGCCTATCTCGATGGCGGCCTGGGGGCCGCTCATGAGCGCCTGGCCCACGGCCAGGCCCTTGGGCGCGATGATATAGCGCTTCTCGCCATCAGCGTAGTTGATAAGCGCGATATTCGCGGAACGGTTGGGATCGTACTCAATAGTGGACACGATACCCGGAATGCCGATCTTGTCGCGCTTCCAGTCAAGCTCGCGGTAGCGGCGCTTGTGACCGCCGCCCTTGCGGCGAGAAGAGATGCGGCCGTTAGAAGCGCGGCCCGCGGTCTGCTTCTTTCCCTTGGTGAGCGCCTTTTGGGGCTCGTTGCCGATAGTGAGTTCATCGTTCACTACCTGCACCCGGTGCCTGAGTCCGGGGGTTATCGGCCTGAATGTCTTAATAGCCATAGTGTTCCCCTATCCTAGTCTTAGGCGCCCTCGAAGATCTTGATCTTTTCACCCTTTGGCAGGGTGACGATCGCCTTCTTCCAGGAGGACGTATAGCCAGAGCGGTAGCGAAGCCGCTTCGGCTTGCCCTTGACGTTGATGATGGCGCAGGTGACGGGGTGCACTTCAAACATGCGCCTCACCGCTTCCATGATCTGGGTCTTGCCCGCCCTGGGGTCCACGCGGAAGACGTACTTGCCTTGCTCGCGCAGCCCGTTGGACTTCTCACTCAAGACCGGCTCAATAAGTATGCTGTCGTACTGCATCCTGGGCCTTCCTTACTTGTCCGCGTAGAATTCGTTCAGGCCCTTGACTGCGGATTCCATGACAAGCACGGTGCGTCCGTAGAAAAGATCGTGGGCCCGCAGGCGGTTATAGGAGAGGAAATGAAGCCAGGGGATATTGCGCCCCGCGAGCTTCACAGCGGCATCGTTATCCTTAAGGATCACGACCGTCCGCTCCGCCTTATCCTGCGGCAAGAGGTTCTTGAGCACGGAGGCCAAATCCTTGGTCTTGCCGGTCTCAACGGTAAAATCTTCCACCACTTTCATGGTGGCGTTCTGGGCCTTGAGGCTCAGGATACTCTTCATGGCCAGGCGCTTTGCCTTTTTGGGCATAGCGTAGGAATAATCCCTGGGATGAGGACCGAATACGGTACCGCCGCCAACGTATATAGGGCTCTTTACGTCGCCCTGGCGGGCGCGGCCGGTGCCTTTTTGGCTATACGGGCGCCTGTTGGTACCGTGTACCTCTCCGCGGGTCTTAGTCTGGGCGGTACCGACGCGCATGTTTGCCAACTCGTTATTGATGGCATACCAAATCACGTCTTCATTTACCGGCAGGCCGAAAACCTCGTCGGACAGCTCGATGGTCCTGAGTTCCTTGCCTTGTACGGAAAAGACTTTGCGTTCCATATCAGTCTATCCTCACTTAGCTTTCTTGACGGCCGAGCGAACGACTACGAGGCAGTTACGCGGACCGGGCACGGCACCCCGAATGACGATAAAGCCGTTCTCTGCGTCAACCTTGAGAACCTTGAGGTTCTGAACGGTAACGCGAGCGCGACCCATGCGACCGGGAAGCTTCATGTTTTTGAAGGTCTTGTGCGGATAGGTACTCTGGCCAGTGGAACCGGGTTCGCGGTGGAACTTGGAACCGTGAGTATTGCGGCCGCCCGCGAAACCCCAGCGCTTCACAACGCCCTGAAAACCCTTACCCTTGCTCGTAGCGATAACGTCCACAAAGCGGGTACCATTGAAAAGATCCACGCCAAGAGCCTGACCTACCTCGACCGGAGCGGAAAACTCGCGCATTTCCTGCACGGTTTTCTTAGGCTCTATCCCCTCGGGGAACTGGCCGGCGTAGGGCTTAGTGACGTGCGACTTCTTCATGTCGCGATAACCGAGGACCACGGCGTTATAGCCGTCCTTTTCCTCGGTCTTGCGGCCTATGACCGTATTGGCTTCGACGGCGATAACCGTGGCTGGTGAAAGCCGTCCGGTTTCGTCGAAGACCTGAGTCATGCCGATCTTCTTTCCGATTAATGCAAGCATCGGTTTCTCCTAAGCGTTGAAAGGTACGGTACTAAACCGTCCTTTTACTGCTTGATTTCCACGTCCACGCCGGCGGGAAGCTCGAGTTTCATCAGCGCGTCCATAACGTCGGGCGTCGGGCTTAAAATATCGATCAGCCTTTTGTGCGTCCGCATCTCGAACTGCTCGCGTGCCTTCTTATGCACGTGGGGAGAACGAAGCACGGTGTACTTGCTGATCTTCGTAGGAAGCGGTATAGGACCCGCGACCTTAGCTCCGGCCTTCTGTACGGTACTTACGATGGACTTCGCGCTCTCGTCGATAAGACGGACGTCAAAACCCCTGAGTCTGACACGGATTCTATCTTTCATGTGTCCTCCAAAGATCGCTTGCGCTGGCGCCCCGCGGACCGTACCCTGGCGGGCGTGTCCGGAAACCCATGCGCTCGGAGTCGTGGAACCCCGCATAGCGTGCCGCGGAACCCGCGGTTCGCAACTCCCCATCCTTAATGGACGCCACGGCGCCCAGACGAGTAGTCAAGGGATAATGCCGTAACGGGGATGAAATGTCAATACCCGCAAAGTCCTTGGCCGCGTTGACAGGGCTCAGGCCGCAATCGATACTTTGCTAGCATGAAAGCCACACAAAAAGCCCTTCTTGGGCTTTCCAACCTGTCACTGCTCGGGCTCCTGCTCTTTTTCCTGGCTTTCAGCAGGCAACCCTACTATCAGAGCGGCTTGAGCGTCACCCTGCGTCCCGACGGCTTCCTTATACTCAAGCTAGCCAAGGACTCCCCCGCCGAGCATGCCGGCCTGCGCGCGGGCATGCGCCTTAGCCGCATAGGCGCGTATGAGGCGGCCGAGCTCTCCGCCCTGTCGCTAACCGACCTTGACGCCTTTTTACGGGTTTCGTCGCGGCTTTTTACCGCTTCCGAAACCCTTGGGCTTCAGGATAGCGAGGGAAGGCACTATGAACTCCGCATGGAACCCATAAGCCTAGCCAAGCGTTTTTCCATACTCCCCCTCACGGTCATCAGTAACATACTCGTTGCCGCCTGCTTCATCGTCTTCGCCATTTGGCTGAGCGCCATAGCCAAGACCAACGCCCCGGCCGCCTGGTTCCTGGGCTTTTGCCTTTCAGCCGCAGCCGCCATTTCTTTATCGTTCTTTAGCTCGTATTGGTCGCCTTTCTTCCTCGGCTTCCGCTTCGCGGGGCTCGACCTGACGGGAGCCGCCGCCGTCTTTTTCCTAAGCGGTTTCCTCTACCGCTTCCCCGAACAGAGGGCCTTGCCCCTGGCATGGATGGCGGCTAGCCCGGCTGCCTTCCTCGGCATCAAATACGCTCTTATAGCGTTAGGCTTCGCGCGGCCCTTCGGCGTAGCCGCGTACGCCATCCATCTGTACCTGGCTTTGAACCTTATCAACATCGTCATCCTGCTCATATTCCGCTATCGGGAAAGCAGCGCGGGCGGCAAACGCAGGCTCCGCTGGCTCATGGCCGGCTTCGGCGCCAGCCTACTTCCCTATATAGTCTATATACTGTCCGTCCTTTTCCGCACGGGCATGGTGAGCAACACGCCGGATATCATGAACTACATAGCGTCTTTCGGCATCCTGCTGTTTCCGCTCTTCGTCGCCATAGGCATAAAAAAATACAGCCTCTTCGACATTGACCGTCTCATCAACCGCTTCGCCCTGCTGTTTTTCCTCGTTCTCGTAACCACGCTCGCTTACACCCTGGTCTTCGTGGTGTTCCTTGGCAAGAATTTCGGCGCGGAGCTCTATCTAGCCATACTGGCCACCATGCTGATCGCCCCGCCTATGTACGGCTGGCTCGAAAGCTACCTTGAGCGGCTCCTTTGGAAGGGAAGGAAAGACAAGAGCCATATACTGCTGGAAATGGAACAGGCCTTGAACGGCCTTACGAAAGCCGGCGAAGTCTATGAGGTCGTAAGCGGCGCGCTGCTTTCCATATTCCTGCCTTCGCTTATCGAGATACGGAGCGATGACGAGGGCGAGTCCATACGCTACCGTTTTCCGCCAGGCGATAGCCCAAAGGACGTCGCGCCCCAGGCGCGCCATAGCGCCGCTGCCTTTAAGAACCGAGACCTGGGGCTTGAGCTTCCGCTGGGAACGGTAGGTAGCAGCGCGCTATCGCTCTTCCTAGGACCCCGGCGGGACGAGGATATTTATACCAAATACGATAGGCTCCTGCTTAAGGGCGCCTGCGCTCAGATTGGCAAGGCCCTTCAGAACTGCGCCCTTTATTCCCAACTTGAGGAATCCCTGGCCAACGAGTCCCGCGCCCAACGCACGGCCATATTGACCTTGGCAAAGCTTACCGAGTACCGGGATAACGAAACGGGGCGGCACCTTGAACGCATTCAGAGCTACGCGCGGCTCTTAGCGAGGCAGTACCGCTTCCTTAACTTAGAAGCGGCCTACATGAGCGACGAGTACATAGCCGACCTGTGCCTCTCGGCCATCTTGCACGACATAGGCAAGGTGGGCATACCCGACCATATACTCCTAAAGCCCGCCAAGCTCAGCGACGAGGAATTCGTCATTATCAAGAAGCACGCGACGATAGGCGGCAAGGTACTCGAAGACGCCGAGGCTATCAACCCCGACCGGTCCTTCCTGGCAATAGGAAAGCTGGTAGCCTACCACCATCACGAAAAATGGGACGGCTCGGGCTATCCCTTCGCGCTCGCCGGCGATCAAATACCCTTATCCGCCCGCATCGTGGCGGTAGCCGACGTATACGACGCGCTCAGGTCGGACCGCCCGTACAAAAAGGCGATGAGCCACGAGGCCGCGCTCCACATAATTACGGAGGGCAGCGCCAAGCATTTCGACCCGCTCCTGGTAGAGGCCTTCGTTTCCATAGCGGATCAAATAGCGGCCGTCCAACGGGATTGAAAGCGCCCGATCGGCCGCGACGAGATGCTCGCCCTCTATTTTTCCCGGTCAGTCATGCCGCTGATAAACTGCTTCTGCATGACGATCACGACCAAGGCCGGAGGAATCATGGCAAGCAGGGTAGTGGCCATGACGATCTGCCACTCAATCTGCACGTCCGCGCCGGAGAGCATGCGGTTTATGCCTATGAGTATGGTGTAATACTCCTGCCTCGTCGTGATGAGGAGAGGCCACAGATACTGGTTCCAGCCATAAATGAACTGTATCACGAACATGGCGGCTATGGGCGTGCGGGTCATGGGCAGGAGCACGTGCCAGAAAAACTGCAGGGAGCTGGCTCCGTCTATCTGGGAAGCCTCCGCCATCTCCCTCGGTATGGTCATGAAGTACTGCCTAAACAGGAACACCGCCGTGGCGGACACGATCATGGGCATGATAAGGCCCGCATAGCTGTTTAGCATGCCCAAGTCCGAAATAACCTTGTACGTGGGCATGATGCGCACTTCTACCGGCAGCA
>JBFZES010000201.1:0-8690 GCA_041306725.1 Spirochaetaceae bacterium
CAATACCATGGTCTACGCGCGTTCCTTCGCCGAGGTAGCGCTCGGCGAGCCGCTCGTGTACATAAACTCGGTCTTGAACGTAGCCGTCGCCATTAACCAGGGCTCCTTTGCCCGAGCCTATAATATTGGCACGGGCTTGTCCTGGAAGATAAGCATACGCAAGGCTCCGCGCATCGTGTACGAATAATCCCGCCTGCCTAGGCGGGATAAAGCGGCCCTGGCGTTCTTGACGCGATATGGCATACTCACGTATTCTTACGCGTAGAAACAAGCTCGGGAAAACAGGAGAGGTAACGCGCCATGGGCGAAAAAGTAGTGCTTGCGTATTCAGGCGGCCTCGATACGTCGGTGATCTTAAAGTGGCTCCTCAATAAGGGCTATGAAGTGATTTGCTTTATGGCGAACGTAGGCCAACAGGAAGATTTCGAGAAAGCCAGGCAGAAGGCCATAAAGCTCGGCGCGCACAAGGTGTACTTAGAAGACCTCCGCGAGGAATTCGTGAGCGGCTATATATTCCAGGCTCTCAAGGCCAACGCGCTTTACGAGGGACGCTACCTCTTAGGCACATCGCTGGCCCGTCCCCTCATCGCGAAGCATCAGATACGCATAGCCAGGGAGGAAAGGGCGGCCTATGTGGCCCATGGCGCTACGGGCAAGGGCAATGACCAGGTGCGCTTCGAGCTTACCTACGCCGCCCTGGATCCCCGCATCAAAGTGATAGCGCCCTGGAAGGACGCGGAATTCCTTGGGCAGTTCAAAGGCCGCACGGATATGCTTAAGTACGCCGAAGAGCAGGGCATACCGGTAAGCGCTACCTTGGGCAAACCCTATAGCGAAGACGAAAACCTCATGCATATAAGCCATGAGGCCGGCATACTCGAGGATCCGGCGCGGGCGGCTACGGAAGACATCTATTCGCGCACGGTATCGCCTAAGAACGCGCCGGACGCGGAAACCTTCATACAAATAGAATTTAAAAACGGCCTGCCCGTGCGGGTGAGCGAGCTCGGCTCCAAAAAAAGCGTTCGCGGCTCGCTGGCCATGTTCGAGTACCTGAATGAGCTTGGGCGCGACAATGGCATAGGCCGCATGGATATGGTAGAGAATCGCTTCGTAGGCATTAAGTCCCGCGGCATATACGAGAGCCCGGGGGCGACGATACTCTGGGCTGCCCACCGGGACATCGAGGGCATAGCCATGGATAAGGAGGTCATGCACCTCAAGCACATGCTCGAGCCCAAGTTTTCCGAGTTCCTGTACAACGGATTCTGGTTCGCCCCGGAGATGGATTTCCTAATGGCGGCCTTCAACCAATCGCAGGAGGCCATCGACGGCGCGGTAACGCTATCCCTCTACAAGGGCAACGTGCTGGCCGTGGCGCGCGAATCGCCGAGCTCGCTGTATAACCAGGAGCTAGGCAGCATGGACGTAGAGGGCGGCTTCGACCAAACCGATTCGCGGGGTTTCATTCGCCTCAACTCCATACGCCTTAAGGCGCATAACGTTATCTTGGACAAGAAGCATATAGGCCTCTTCCACGTTATACAGCCCTCCGGGGAGTAAAGACGCGTAGGGCGCTTATGCGCCTATGCCTTTGGCAAGGCGCAGAGCGTCCTCGGGCGTAGCGACGAGCTCCGACCAATTGACGCGCATGCCCTGCGCTTCCATGAGCCGCATAAGCTTGTTAAGGGCTCGGGCCGAGGCGAAGCCGGACTTCCGCATGAAGGCCGCGCCCCTCTTGCCTATGAGCGAGCTCGGCGCGGCGAGCGCCTTGGAGGCGCAGGAGGGCAGGTCGCTCTTGAAGGCCGAACCCGCCTCGCTCAGGAGCGCCAGGTAGTCGTAGGCGGCTAGGCGCTGGCCATCGTCCCTGACGGCGTCGAATAAATCCACATGGTGGCCCATGGACGACATGCCTTCCACTATGGCCTTGGCGTAGTTCTTCAGGGCGCTGCCCGCGGACGCTGGCGCCATGATCACGGCTATTCTCATCGGCTTATCCTTTCAATGCGAACGATCTTCCAGCCCCGCTTGCCCCTTTGCAGGCTCAGTGTATCGATGCGCTCGTTCTTCGCGACCCGGTAGCCTTCGTCGGCGCCATAGCTCGACCACATGGCGTAGCGGGCTTCGAATATGCGTTCATCGGTGGCGGCTGGGCTCGCCGATGCGGCGCTATCGGGCGCTTCCCGTATGGACAGCTCGCTTATGCCGAATACGACAGCGCCTTCGCCAAGGGCGGGAGAACCCTGGCCTAGCCAGTCCTTGGCGTTGATGAAGCCGTCGGCATCCCCGTAGGCTTGGCGCATCTTCCTGATCACGCTAAGGCTTGCCACGAAGTTACGTTCGTCTTTTCCTGCCGATCCCGCCACGCAGGCTTCCAGGCCCATCATGTCCAGGCTGTCCAAGGCGCCGTAATACGCCGCGACCAGCTGCTGGGCATCGAGCCCGGAGTAGTCCGGGCCAGGCGATGATTGGGACAATAGACCGATGGCTAGCAGCGTCGCCATGCCTATGGCTATACCGGTCAGGAGTCCCCCGCGCCGCTTGAAGAAACGCGAGCGAGCCTCTTTTTTCTTAAGGGCGGCGATGGCAAGGCCCACCCTTGTTTTAGCCGCGGCCGCTTCCGGTTCGTTGAAGGCGCGGAAGTAGCCGCGAGCATGGGCGGCGTCGAAGGCGGCGCGCCAGCGCTCGATATCCGCCGGCGCTTCTTTGCCCCGGCGGTCGGCGAGCGCGGCCAGTTCGCCGTCAAGCGAAGGCTCGAGCAGGGCGAGAGCCAGGCCCGCGGGCGCTTCCGCCATACCCTGCGCGCATACGCGTCGGAGCATGCTCGCTATAAGGGCGCTCGCGCCGGTTTCCGGCCCGCCGCCAAAGGCCAGGAACGCGTTAGGGTTTTGCGCGCTGCAGGCGCTCGCCGTAAGCGCCATAGGCAGTATGAGCAGTTCGCCCTCGGGGGAGAAGAGTATGCCCTCTTCGTATAAACGCTCGGGTAAGCGGCCCTGGCGGGCAAGCGCGCCTAAAGCCTTCGTCAGCGCCGCCACGCGTTCGAGGGCTTCTTCTTTACCCAGCCCCAAAGCCAGGGCTTCCTCAAGGCTAAGCCCTTGGAAGGCCGGGCCGTATACGAATACCCAGGCTCCTTCCTCGCGCATATCTTCCACGGCCCAATCGCGTACGGCGCCGTCCCGTACGAGGGCGCCTTTTTCGGCCATGGCGGCCGCCGCCCTTTGGCCCGAGGCTTTCCATGCCGATATAGGTATGCGCAAGCTCAGCCTGTCATCGTGGCGCATTATGAACGGTGCTATACTCAAGGAAGGCTCCTACTCTGATCGATGCCTGATACCATGCGCCATCATACACGATAGCGGCCCCGGACTCCATCCTTAAGGAGGCGCGCGCCCCAATTAGGCCGGCAGCTCTATCGCGAAACGGCAAAGATCATCGCCGCCCAGCACGGATTTTAGCACGCGCGTATGGGTATCGGCGGCGAGAACCACGTCAAAGAGGAACTTTTCGTAGCCTGCCGAGCAGGCGCACCACAGCGGCGGAACGCCCGCTCCCTTCGCCGTAATCGAGGACGCGGCCAGCGGGCAGTGGCAGGCGAGGCGCCTGCGCTCCAGCGGGTCCGTCGCCATGATATAACGGTCAGGATCATAGGGTATCTTGGTAGCGTATATGGTCCCGCCCTCGCGCACGCCTCCGAGTATTTCCGGCCGTTCGCGGACCCAGTCCACGACCCGCTCGGTGATTTTCTGCTCGAACCAGAGCGTTTTGTCCGCGGCGTGTTTGGCGAGCACTGCCACCTGCCGCCCGTGGTAGTCCTTAAGCCAGGCATCCACCGAGCCCAAGGCCAGGTAGCGTTCCCGCTCCGCGGCGAAGGACTCCGCCGCCAGGCCATGCACGTTCCAGCAGAGCACGCGCTCCGCCTTCTCGCGGCCGAGCTCCAGTTCGAGGGCACGCGCGAAGGCGGCGGTGGCGCTGGGGTAGACTTCGGGAGCGGCTCCTACGGGAGGCAGCGTTATACCCCGCATGACCCTATCGCGGGCATCCGGCCCTTCCATCGCCTCAAGCCTGCCCGCCATGGCTGGAAGGACGCCTATAGGCAAGAGGTAGGCGAGGAGCCGAATGGCTATGGCTTCTTCGCGCGCCACGGAAAAATAGCGGGCCATGGCCATGATGGCCGCCGCGTCGGCGTCTCCCCGCTCGGCGAGGGCCGCCACGTGGGCTTCAATCAGGGCCAGCGAGGGCTGCTCAAGGCTCGATCCGCCCTTGGCCAGCGCGCCCTCGAGCTCGTGCATACGCAGGAGCGCGGCGTCCGTATCGTCGGGGGCCAGCCCGCGCGCGGCGCAACGTTCCCGGAATTCCTGCTCATGCTTCATGGGGAGCATAGTAGCGCCGTCATGGCGCTTTGCCAAGAAAAAAAATAAAAAACTTGCTATTATTAACCAGTAATAGTACAATATGAAACTTAATAGAGTTATGTAATGGAGGCTTTGCATGCCCTTTATTTTTGCCACGCTCGACGATAACCAGCGGCGCCTGCCCTTTTTCATGGCAACCATAGGCTATGACTGGCCCCAGGAGAATATAAGCCGGCCGGAAGGCTACCCCTGGTATCAGTGGATACAGTGCCTCTCCGGCAGGGGCGAGCTCATGGTGGGCGGCAAACGGCTTGAGCTTGGCCCCGGGGACGGCTTTCTGCTGCTTCCGGAAGAGCGGCATGAGTACCGTAGCCTGAGCGGCGATTGGGTAACCGATTGGCTGGGCTTCGGCGGCAGCGCCGTGTCGCAGACGCTGAAGGCCGTCGGCCTTGAAAAGTCCGGAGCATACGCTATATCTGACTTATGGCGCCTCAAAACCCTTATTAGGGAGCTTTATGGCGCTTCCGTCGAGGATTCGGCTATGGCCCACCACGATACCTCCCTCCTAGTGTATGAAACCCTGCTCGCCCTTAAGGTAGCGCTGGAGCCGAAGACCCGCGACGCCCAGCCTCGCCACGCCAAGCTCAGGCCGGTGCTGCAGCATATACGCGTACATTTCGCCGGCGAGCTCGGCATAGACGAATTGTCGGCGGTCATAGGGGTGACGCCCCAGTATCTCTGCAGGCTCTTCAGGCAGGCGCTCGACATGCGGCCCTTTGAGTATCTTTCGTCGTTCCGCGTATCCAAGGCCAAGGAACTGCTGGTGGCGCGGCCCGATATGGCCATAGCCGACATAGCCAAGACCGTGGGCTTTTCGGATAGCAACTACCTCTGCAGGGTGTTTAAAAAGGTCGAGGGCATAAGCCCGCGAGCCTTTAAAAACCTCCATGGACCGGCAAACTAAGCTGTCGATACGAAAATATGAAACTTTCAGTTGACAGCCCGAAGAAAGTCCTCATACACTGCAGCTACCTAGTGGTGGCAGGATAGGTACCAGTACCGCCAAGAGCCGCCGCGAAAGAGGAGGATCCATGAAACGTACAGTGATTTTTTTCGTCATGCTGTTGGCCTTGGTAGCGGCAGTATTCGCAACGGGGACCAAAGAGGCCGCCGACAAGGAACTGATCATCAATTCCTACATGTCCGACGAGAAGCCTAAGGCTGTATTTCAGACTGTAGTCGAGGCTTTTAAGAAGGCTAATCCCGATCTCACGGTAACCGTGAACACCATAGCCCACGAGCAGTTCAAGACCCAGCTGCCCAGTTGGCTAACGTCCAATTCCGCTCCTGACGTGGTTACCTGGTTCGCCGGCTACCGCATGCAGGCCTACGCCGAGAAGGGCTTGCTCGAGCCCATAGACGGCATTTTCCCCGGCGGCGATATACTCAAGGAATTCCCCGCGGCTTTCAAAGTGGCGAGCTCCTATCAGGGCAAGGTGTATTTCATGCCCCAGAGCTGGTATTGGTGGGCCGTATACTACAATAAGGACGTATTCGCCAAGTACAAGCTGTCCACCCCCAAGACCTGGGACGAGTTCATGGCCGTGTGCGAAACCCTTAAGAAAAACGGCGTAGCGCCCATAGCCGTCGGCGCCAAGGATACCTGGACCACCGGCGGCTGGTTCGACCTGCTCGACAGCGCGGTGAACGGCGGCGACTTCCATGCCCAGCTCACCGGCGGCAAGATAGCCTACACCGACCCCCGCGTTAAGAAGAGCCTGGGCATCATAGCCGAGCTGTCGCAGAAGGGCTACTTCATTGAGAACGCCACCTCCCTGTCGTGGCAGGAATCGGTGAAGCCGCTCGCCGAAGGCAAGGCCGGCATGTACCTCATGGGACAGTTCATCATGGACACCGTGCCCGCGGAAACCAGGAATTCCATAGACTTCTTCCATTTCCCGATTTATGGCGGCAATACCAAGTATACGGTGGACACCCCCACCGACGGCTTCATGATACCCGCCAAGGCAAAGAACAAGGAAGCCGCCAAGCGTTTCCTTGCCTTCCTGGCCACCAAGGAACAGCAGGAAGCCTTCTGCGCTCCCCTTGGCCGCCTGGCCGCCAACGTGAACGTGCCCGTGCCGAACGAGGAAGCCAGGCGCGGCCTGGCCATGGTTAAGGGCGCCAGCTTCGCCGCCCAGTTCTATGACCGCGACGCGCCCGAAGAAATGGCCGCCAAAGGCCTGAACGCCATACTCGACATCATGGCCAATCCCGGCCAGCTCGACGCCATACTCGCCGAGCTCGACAAAGAGCGCGTGCGCATCTACGCTAAGTAACTAGTGCCGCGGGGGCGGGCCTGTAGCCCGTCCCCGCCCTTTGTATGCCCGGTTTTTGCATAAGGGGAGGATTTTCGTGCCTGGAGCAAAGCTTAAGAAAGGCTGGTGGATGCCGTGGAGCTTCCTGGCCCTGCCGCTTACCGTCTATATGATATGGGTATACCTGCCCATAGCCCAGAGCTTTGGCTACGCGTTTACTAAGCGGGACAGCCTCTTCTACGATACCGTTTATATTGGCTTACAGAACTTTTCCCGGCTCTTCGGCGATGCCCAGTTCATCGTGGCCTTAAAGAACAATTTTATTTGGCTCGTTTTCTTCGTGCTTATACCCATACCGCTGGGCCTCTTCATAGCCATGCTGTTCAATAATGCCTTTAAGGGCAACAGAATCTATAAAACGCTTTTCTACCTGCCTATGACCCTGAGCTTCGCCATCATAGGCACCATATGGATGTGGATATACAACCCCGACGCGGGGTTCTTAAATACGGTTTTGAGAGGCTTAGGGCTAGCCGATTGGGCCAAGCCCTGGCTGGGCGACAGGCGCTTCATGACGGGCGCCCTCGTGGCGGTGGGCGTATGGCGCCAGGTGCCTTATATCATGATACTCTATCTGGCGGGCCTGCAGGGCGTGCCGGTGGAGCTCGTAGAGGCTGCGATCATAGACGGCGCCAACTGGTGGCAGCGCTTTACGAAAGTCGTGTTGCCCGTGCTGGCGCCGGCTACCGTCGTGTCCATCACGATATCGGTAATCGACTCGCTGCGCGCCTTCGACATCATCTATGTCATGACCAACACCAAAGCCCGCGCCGCCGAGGTATTGGCAAGCTACATGTATACCGCTTCGTTCCAATACCAGGACTACGGCTACGGTTCGGCCATAGCCGTCATACAGTTCCTTATCACCTTAGGCTTTATTCTGGTCTATATAAGCCGCACGTTTAAAGACGAAGCGGAGAGTGGCTTATGACCGGCGGAGTTGCGCGTATGCCGTTCTTAACCGAAACCCGGAAGAGGAAGCTTGAAAAAGCGGCTTTCTACCTGCTGTCCACGGCCCTGGTAGCCTTTTGGCTCATTCCCCTGGCGCTTGCCTTCTTTACCTCGCTAAAATCCATGGACGAGATCATGGGCAGCGGCGCTATGTGGGCCATGCCCAAGGAATGGCGCTTCGACAATTACCTCAAGGTGTGGACGAGCGTGGGCATGGGCCGCTACGTGTACAATACGATAGTCATAACCGTGCCCTCGGTCATAGGCACGCTGGCCCTGTCGAGCCTTGCGGCCTTCGCCCTGGCTTTCTACCGCTTCAAGCTGAACAAAGCCGTGCTCATCATGTTCATAGCGGGCATGCTCATACCCTTCCAGATGCTCATGATACCGGTATTCCGCTTTACCGATACGGTGGGGCTTATGAATACCCGCATAGGCGTCATACTGTTCCATGTGGCCTTTCAGCTGGGTTTCTGCACCTTCTTCCTGCGCAACTTCTTCCGCCAGATACCCGCGAGCCTCATAGAGGCGCCCCGCATAGACGGAGCGAGCGACTACCGCATTTACTGGCAGATCATCCTGCCCCTTGCCAGGCCCAGCCTTGCCGCCTTGGCCGTGCTCGAATTCACCTGGATATGGAACGACCTGCTCTGGTCCCTCGTGCTTTTGCAGAGCGACGCGCTCAAGCCGGTCACCCTGGGGCTTGCCAACATGCAGGGCGAGTTTATATCCTATTACAACATGACGGCGGCCGGTTCCATAATCGCTATGATCCTTCCGCTGGTATTTTTCCTCTTATTCCAACGCCATTTCGTGCAAGGCATGACCGTAGGCGCCGTGAAGGGTTGAGTATGGCTGCATCATTATTTTCCTCTCCGCATCCTTGGCAAAGGCCAGGGGCTATCGACGGCAATAGACTGCCCATGCGAAGCCCTCTCGTGCCGTATCGCAGCGCCGAATCAGCTCTCCGCGCCGCGCGCCTCGGCCCCGTAGGCCGCGAGCGTCTTAA
>JBFZES010000202.1:0-2895 GCA_041306725.1 Spirochaetaceae bacterium
TATCATTATGATATCATTTTGATATTTGGCCGCAGAGGCCGGAAGGAAGCGTTCCATGAGCCTACGTGAAGCTAGCGCGGGAAAACCCGGATACCTGGAGGAGAAGGCTCCGCCGCATGCCGATGGCATGGCGGTATTGATCCTAAATATCGCGCTTATGGGGGGAGCCTTGGCTCTCTTCGTTCTTTCCATACCCTTTCTGGACAGCGGCAATTTAACAGCCGCGCAGGGGGCCCTGTTCGTGGCCTCTCTTGCCTATATGGCGCTCATAGGCCCATTCCTGTTCGCCGGCCTCAAAGTACTGAACCCCAATGAAGCCCTCGTTCTTACCCTCTTCGGCAAGTACCATGGCAGCCTAAAAAAACCGGGCTTCTACTTCGTGAACCCCTTCGTATCGGCCATGAATCCCGCGGCTACGCGCGATGCCGCCGGTGGCGGCGCGGCTAAGGCCGAGGGCGGCCAGGCGCAAAAGCCCAGCAGCGGCAGCATAAGCTTTAAGCCCGCCAAAACCATTTCGCTCAAGGCAATGACCCTAAATAATGACCGACAGAAAATCAACGACGCCCTAGGCAACCCCATCATCATCGGCATCGTAGTCATCTGGAAAGTAGTGAACACGGCCAAAGCGGTATTCAGCGTGGACAACTATATGGAATACCTATCCATACAGTGCGACTCGGCGCTGCGCAATATCGTGCGGCTCTACCCCTATGATTCCAGCGACGAGGAGCAGGAAAAATCGCTGCGCGGGAGCAGCCAGGAGCTCGCCGAGAAGCTCAAGGAAGAGATACAGGCTAAGGCTGACATAGCCGGCATAGAGATCGTGGAAGCCCGCATAACCCATCTTTCGTACGCGCCGGAGATAGCGGCGGCTATGCTGCAGCGACAGCAGGCATCGGCCGTCATAGCGGCCCGCCAGATGATCGTGGAAGGCGCGGTGGGCATGGTGCAGATGGCGCTGGAAAAATTGAGCGAACAGAATATCGTCAGCTTGGACGAGGAGCGGAAGGCGGCCATGGTTAGCAACCTTCTGGTCGTCCTGTGCTCGGGCAAGGACCCGCAGCCCATCGTAAACTCCGGCTCTATATACTGATACGATGCAGGACAAGCTCGATAAGGACAAAGACAAAAAACAGCTACTGCTTAGGCTCGCTCCTTCGCTATGGCGCGAGCTGGCCGCCTGGGCGGAGGATGACTTCAGGTCCATAAACGGGCAGATAGAATACCTGCTCAGCGAGGCAGTGCGCCTGAGGCGGGGAAAGGGAAAGGGAAAGAACGAT
Source organism: Spirochaetaceae bacterium (assembly GCA_041306725.1). GTDB lineage: Bacteria > Spirochaetota > Spirochaetia > Treponematales > UBA12059 > UBA5200. Next base: position 1,281 of record JBFZES010000202.1, read on the forward strand.
GAACGAGCATAAATTGAGCATGAGGCGCTCCTTATTGGCCGCGAGCGCGCTTATGATGGCCGCGGCCGTGTTTTCCTGCGCGTCAGGAGGGGAGCCACGCATGCCCGAGAAAAGCGACGCCGCGTTACCGGAAGGCGCGAGCGGCTTAGACGCCGACCTTGAGCTTGAGGGGAGCTGGGATGGCTTCCTTAGCTATATGGGCAGCGACATGGCGATTACGCTGAAGTTCTTGAACGAGGGCTCAGGCTGGGTAGGCCGCATGGATATTCCCCCGCAGAACGCCTTCGATATGGCGCTTGCCGATATTTCATACTCTTCCGGAGAGCTTAAGGCGACGTTGCCCGGCCTAACGCCGCTGGCCTTAGAGGCTACCCTAGGCGGCGACAAGCTGTCAGGCGCTTTCAGCCAGGGGCCTGCCGCAGGGGCTATTAGGGCGACGCGCAGCGGCGACGCGAAAAGCCTGCGAGCCGCCATGCGGGCCAAGGATGCGGCGGCGGCCGCCGCTCTCGATCCTTCCATCGTATCGCAGGAGGTATTCATAGATATCCCCGGCGGCCGCCTGTATGGCACTCTGTCCGCGCCCCTCTCGGCTAAGCCCGCGAGCGCGGTACTCATCATACCGGGCTCGGGCCCTACCGACCGCGACGGCAATTCCATACTGCTGCCGGGAAAGAACGATTCGCTCCTGCGTTTGGGCGACGGCTTAGTGAAGGCGGGCTTCATGGTACTGCGCGTGGATAAACGCGGCATAGGCAAGAGCGTGTGGCCGGGCCTGCGCGAAGAGGACATGACCATAGACCAGATGGCAGGCGACGCGGCGGCATGGCTGGCATACCTGCGCGCAGTGGCGGGCGTACAGCGGATAGCGACGATAGGCCACAGCGAAGGCGCCCTCGTCGCCTTGCTTTCCGCGCGCGAAGCGAAGCCTGAAGCCCTGGTGCTGCTCGCTCCCCTTTCGGCCGATTTTTTCGATACCCTATTCAAGCAGCTGGCAGGCATGCCCGAAGACTACCTGCGCCGCGCCCGCTTTATCTATGATGAACTAAAGGCGGGCAGATACGTACATACGGTAGATGCCGACTTGCTTTCCCTCTTCCGCCCCAGCGTGCAGCCCTATATGCGCTCCCTCATCGAGCATCGGCCGGCAGCCCTGCTGGCCGCCCAGGGCATTCCTACCCTGGTAGTGGCCGGCGGCCGCGACCTGCAGATAGAGCTCGCCGACGCCACGGCCCTCGCATCGGCGCGGGCCGGCGTAGGCTTTTTGCTTCTTGAAGACATGAACCATGTGCTAAAGGCGGTCAAGCCGGACTTAGCGGACAATCAGGCCGCCTACAGCCAGCCATCCTATCCGCTGGCCGACGGGCTCGTAAGCGGCATAGCGGGGTTTTTACGAGAATAGCTCAGGAGTCAGGAGTAAGGAGTAAGGAGTAAGGAGTCAGGAGTTAGGAGTAAGTAGTAAGGAGTTAGGAGTAAGGAGTAAGGAGTAAGGAGTTAGAAGGGGGGAGATAAACCAGTTGTGGGGCGGTCTCCCGACCCCAGTTGTGGGGCGGTCTCCCGATCCCAGTTGTGGGGCGGTCTCCCGACCGCTCCACCTTGCGTCGCCGACAGTTTGAAC
>JBFZES010000203.1:0-8695 GCA_041306725.1 Spirochaetaceae bacterium
TTGTTTTCCAAAGCCGCTCTGGTTCAAATCCTGCAGCGCCCTTATAAAAAAACCCGGACGGCCTTTGGCCTTCCGGGTTTTTATGGGCGCTGCAGGATTTGGCTTCCGCGCGCGCCATCCTGGCTTGCGCGCTCCGGCCCGCCTGCGCGGCTTCGGCGCATCCTTGCGCCGACTTTTTTTAAGGCGTGCTCGCTAGCTCGCACGTTTATTGTTTTCCAAAGCCGCTCTGGTTCAAATCCTGCAGCGCCCTTATAAAAAAACCCGGACGGCCTTTGGCCTTCCGGGTTTTTATGGGCGCTGCAGGATTTGAACCTGCGACATCCTGGGTGTAAACCAGGCGCTCTGACCAGCTGAGCCAAGCGCCCTGACGGGGCAGACCTTAGCATGAAGCGGAGCGCAGGGTCAAGTCCGGAAACGGATTAGGGCTATAGCCTAGGGCCGAGTATGAGCTCGGCGTAGCTGCGGCCTTCTATATCGGATTCAGGGATGCCGGAACGCACGAGCAGGGCCTTAAGCTCGCCCTGTACGATGGCGATCACGCCGGGATCTTCGGTATCGAGCACGCGTTCTATCTCTATAAACGTGCCCAAGTCGCCCACCGCGGCGATCTCTATCGTATAGCCATCGTACTCGTACATAACGCCGGTTTTTCGTTTTTCGTAAAAAGCTTCGCAGCCTACGCGCTCTATAAGGCCTTTGAAGGCTTCCTTGTCGCTTACCTCAAACTCGGTTTCCTTATTGATCTCTATGCCGCCCTCGTTACGCTTGAGCTTATAGGTGACTATGGACTTATCGCCATCGCTGCGAAGGCGGAAGCCTTTCGTGCCCCGCGAAAAACGCCAGTCTGGGCCATGCCAATAGGAATCGAGTTTGTCAAAGGAGCGCACGAAGCGCGCAAAAGCTGCTACGCGGCCCTCCACGGACTTAGGGTCGGCTATGCGGGCTTTAAGTTCGATTTCCGTCACGCCTTATTCCTTATGCACAAGCACGGAGGGGTCATAAGCTTCCGGCGGTAAGTAGCCCAAAAGCTCCATGCAGGTGGCGGCCAGCGAGCTTATGCCTAAACCCTCGCGCAACTGCAGGGCGTATTCGCCCTGGTAAGCAGGGTCAAAAATCACGCAGGGCACCGGGTTAAGGCTGTGGCTCGTCTTTGCCCGCGGCTTGCCGTCGGCTTTTATGGACACCGCGCCGGTCTTCTTCTCGTGCTCGTACATATCGTCGGAGTTGCCGTGGTCAGCGGTAAGCACGAGCACGCCGCCGGCCTTTTCCACCGCCTTTTTGAGCCGCCCCAGTTGCAGGTCCATAGCCTCAAGGCTGCAGACTACGGCCTGATAGTTGCCCGTGTGGCCTACCATATCGCCATTGGGGAAGTTGAGGCGTATAAAGCGGTATTTGCCTTCGGCGATAGCGGCGAGCACCGCGTCCGTAATCTCGGCGCACTTCATCCAGGGGCGCTGCTCGAAGGGCAGCACGTCGCTAGTGATCTCCACGTAATCCTCGAGGCTCTCATTGAATTTTCCCGTGCGGTTGCCATTGAAGAAATAGGTGACGTGGCCATACTTCTGGGTTTCCGATATGGCCATCATGCGCACGCCGCTGGCGGCAAGGTATTCGCCCATAGTCTTGTCTATGGCGGGGGGATTGACGAGGTATTGGGCCGGCACGTGCATATCGCCGTCATATTCCATCATGCCGGCGTATTCGACGGCAGGCCGCCGCACGCGGTCAAACTTTTCGAAGTCATCGTCTTCAAAGGCGGAGGTCATTTCCAGGGCGCGGTCGCCGCGGAAGTTGAAGTAAATGACCGCATCGCCATCGTTAACCGTTCCTATAGGGCCGGAGGCATCGGCCACGACGAATTCGTGCATGTCCTGATCGATGAGGGCGGGAAACTCGGCTCTATAGGCCTGGATGGCGGCGGCCGCGCTGGGAAAGCGCCTGCCTTCTCCAAGCACGTGGGTATGCCAGCCCCGTTCGACCATGGACCAATCGGCGCCGTAGCGATCCATGGTAATATATTGCCTGCCGCCGCCAGAGGCTATGCGGTAATCAAAGCCGCCGTGGGATAGGCCGGCAAGGAAAGCCTCGAAAGGCTCTATGTATTCAAGGGCGCTCTGTTCCCCCACGTCGCGGCCGTCCAGCAGGGTATGGACGCGCGCCTTGAGCACGCCTTCGGCTCGCGCCTGCGTGAGCATGGCTTTCAGGTGGTCTATGTGGCTGTGCACGTTGCCGTCCGAAAACAGGCCAATGAAATGGAGGGCGCTAGCGGGCTTGGATTTCGCCTTGGCTACGAGCTTTTTCCATACCGCGCCGCTAAATAAGGCCCCCGTCTCGATGGATGCGGATACGAGCTTGGCGCCTTGCGCGAAAACGCGGCCGCAGCCGATGGCGTTATGGCCTACTTCGCTATTGCCCATATCGTCGTCGGAGGGCAAGCCCACCGCCTTGCCATGGGCCTTGAGCCTGGTCTTGGGGCAGGAAGCCTCAAGCTCCCTAAAGGCATAGAGCTTGGCGTCCGCTACGGCGTCTCCTTCGGGATATTTTCCATAGCCTACGCCATCCATCACGACGAGGACTACGGGGCCTTTTCGGCCTTTCCAAGCGGGATTCTTGTTTAATGCGTTCAATGAGGGCTCTCCTTGAGGGCAGCCCTCGGCGGAGGCTCAACGAAGGTATTCGGTGTCCTACGGCAGGGGCCACATAACGGGCTAGGGCTAAAAAGTCTACTCTCCAAAGTACTCAATAAGGGTGCGAACTTCCAAATTCCCCAAACTGCCCTGGTAATCGAGGAAGGGCAAGCCAATGACCGAGAATACGCCTATGGGTTCCGCCCCGCCCCTAATAAGCAGGTCGGCCGCCGCGCGCAGGGTACCGCCCGTGGCCACGAGGTCATCGACGATAAGCACTTTCCCGCCCCTCGGTATATCGGCTTCATGCATTTCAATCTCGGCCTCGCCATATTCTAGCGCGTATTTTTGGCTCAGGGTCTTGCCGGGAAGCTTTCCCTTTTTTCGCACCAAGATTATGGGCAAGCCCAAGCGCTCGGCAAAAGGCGCGGCGAAGAGGAACCCACGCGACTCCACCGCCGCTACCGCGTCGAGCTTTTGGCCCTTATACATGCGCTCCATGGCGTCTATGCAATATTTAAAGGCTTCGGGATTGGCTAGGACGCTCGTAATATCATAAAACAGAATGCCGGGTTTCGGAAAATCGGGGACCTTGCGGATGGCCGCGTCGATATTGAAGGCTACAGGCATATACACCTCATGGCATGGGGTAGGGAGGGCCGATTTAGAGCGATGCGAGCAGGGAGTCAACCCAAGCGTTCGCGTCGGCGCTTGCCGACAATTGCTGGTCTTTCACGGGGAAGCCAAGCTCGGAAGCGGCGCAGTGCAGCTTAAACGCCTTAGCGTCCGCGGCGGCCTTAAAGAATAGAGCGGCTTGACGGCCGGCCAAGTTAATGCCCTGCAGCACCCGCTTCGTTTCCAGCCAGAAGGGCGAGGAAATATCGGCTAAGCCGAATACATAGGCGTCGGCGGCCAATATCTCCGGTATGGAAAGCTCAGAGGCCGACCTTAACTGCACGGACAGCCGTCCAGCCAAGCCATCCTTTACGGCCTTCGCGAAGGTGCTAATGTCTTCATGGCCGTCTTCATAGACGACTAATACATGCTTTTTTCGTTTTTCCACAGCGTCCATAATAGTAGTACCGAGAGAAGTCTCTGTCAAGCTTTAGCGCGATTTCGGCTTTGACACCTTCGTGGCCTTGGCTTATCATCCGGTATGGATCGCGCGGCGCTCATTCCTCCGCGCGCGTCCGTTTCGCGTTCACGATGATAGCGTCTATGAACCCTATGCTCAGCGATACGAGCGCCGCGCTTAAGAAAACATCGCGCTGCTCCTGCGCGCTCGGCCTATAGGAATATTCGTTCTTGAACGGCCAGGGAGCGTAACTGGGGGCGAATCCGTTTTGCGTATAGCGGCTAAAGTCGAAGACGAAGCGCGTATAGAAAAGCGCTACCGGCAGCACGCCAAGGCTTACGATCTCCAAGCGGCGCAGGCCTTGGGCCCAATCGGGAAATTCCTCTTTGCTGTAGGGCTCGGGGAGCGGATTCGTGGCCGCGTCCTCTGCCCAACACGCTGAGCCGGCGGCGATTAAGCAGGCGAGCGCAAGCGCGAGCGCCTTCACAGGTATCCAGCCCGCTCGCCAAAAATGGCGGTGCCTATGCGCAAAAGGGTGGACCCCTCCTCGATGGCAAGCTGATAATCGTTAGTCATGCCCATGGACAGGGTATTCCATCCTTGGGGCTTATAGCGCGCGCCTAAGGCTTCAAAGGCATGGGCGCAACGCCCAAACGACGCGCGTATGGCCTTTTCGTCCTCGGTAAACGGAGCCATGGTCATAAGGCCGCGCGGCCTTAGCGAGGCAAGGCCTAACGCAAGCTCCATGGCTCGCTCTAGCTCGGTTTCGTCCGCGAAACCCGATTTCGACTCCTCGCCCGTGTGCAGCTCAAAGAGTATATCCAGCACCTTCCCTTCGGCGGCGGCGCGCTTGGCGAGCTCCTCGACGAGCCGACCGGAATCGACTGACTGTACGCAACTGAATAGCCGTACGGCTTTTTTTGCCTTGTTGCTTTGCAGATGCCCGAGCAGGTGGGCGGATAAGCCGGGAAAGCCGGGGCCGAGGGCCAGAAGCTTCTCCTCCGCCTCCTGCACGCGGTTTTCGCCAAACAGGCGCAGACCCGCCGCATAGCCCGCCGCCAAGGCTTCTTTAGGGTTAAACTTGCTCACGGCTAAGAGCTCTATGCCCTCTGGGGGCCGGCCCGCGCGCGCGCAGGCGCGGGCTATGCCCTCGCGCACCGCCAGCACGTTGGCCGCGACCGCGGCGTTATAGGCGAGCGACCCCGGAACCGCCTCTATAGGGCCGGGTCGCGGGGAAAGGGCTCCGAGGCTCACAGGAAATCCCTTAAAGACTCGTCTATGCCTTTCTTCGTCTCAAACCAAAAGTCCAAGGCAGCCTCGCCGGGGTCGTCGTCAAAGGCGCTTATCCAGCGGTCAAGTTCGCGATTGCCCTTTTTCTCGACGTCGCGCACCCTCTTGAGGAAGCTGCGCACGAAGAGCACGTTGCGCTCGCTTTCCCAGTATACCCCGGCGTTCCGGCTATTGATCCTGCTCGCCGCGTTGGATACCGACTGGAGGTATTCTTCGCGCAGGCCGTAGAGCGTATCCATGGCTTGCGGCACGTAATCCTCCGCCCATGCGCGATGGAAGCGGCATACGCCCGCGTTGTCCATGACGAGCTCTTTCTTCAGCCGCTCCGCGCAGGCCCTGCCCAGCTCGCGCGGCGGCAGGAATTCCGGGCCATAGTGCATATAGTACTTGCCCATGATGGCCATGGGCGCCAGCGCGCCGGGGGTCCAGTATTGATTGGGCACCATCCAACCCTTCCTGCCGTTGGCCGTGTATACGAAGCTATCGAGTATCCTTACGCCCCGTTCGCGACGCACGCGACGCGCCCATTTGCGCACGCCTTCGCCCAAATCAAGGATGCCTTTCTTATGCAGTATCGCGTCGATCAGCTCGATGCCAAGCTCCGCGTTGTGGAGCGAATCGGCCACGGGATCGAAGCCATCCATATTCCAGCGGGGCTTGAGATCCACGCCCAAATCCTCGGCGCTTAAGAGGCCGCTATCGAGGCAGTCCATAAGCCATGCGAGCACGCCGCCGCCCGATATGGCGTCGAAGCCCGCGGCGTCCGAGGCGCGGTTGAGCTTCTCGGCGGCGCGCTGGTCGAAGATGCCGCAGAGCGGTCCCATGGCCTGATAGGGTTCGTAATCTTTCTTGTATTCGCCGTTGAGCTTCTTGCACACGGCGGAACAAGGCTCGCCGCAGGTGGACTGCTGTTTCGCGGCTATGGTCTCTTCATTGAACTGCCTGAGGTAGTGCTCTTCGATAAAGCGCTTATGCAGGTCCAGCCGCTCTTCTTCGGTCCAAGACATGGTACGGTAATTGAAGGCGATGACCCGGCCGCCCACGGTAGCGTAATTGACTCCTAAGGTGCCGCCGGTCTGGAATTTTGGGTCGAAGCGATATTTGGTCGTAGCCTCGAAATCCTTCATGGCCAGCTTCTGCTTGTATTTATCCTCGAACCAGGCGTCCGCTACGCTGCGGTCGCGGAAATCCTCGTCGATTACGGTGCCGCCGTATATGACGGCCGCTATCCCATGCTCAGAGAGGAGCTTGGAACCTAAGCCTCCCCGGCCTGCCCAGGTATCCACGTCGCTTGCCTTGCCATCCTTGACCGGGGCGGAAAGTATGCCCGCGTAATCGGTAGCCAAGGCGGCGGGTCCCACGGCCAAGGCGCGGTATTCGCCTCCATAGCGCGGCCCGAAGACGCGCAGCGCTTCGTCCATCATGGCATAGGCTCCCCCGCGCCCCTGAGCCCATATAGCCGGGGCGTCTACGGGCAGGATCTCCACCTCCACCTCCTCGCCATGGTCGCGATTCAGGTAGAGAATAGACGGCGCGGGCGCCTTGCCCACGAGGGACACCATGTTTATGCCCAGGTTATCGAAGACGAGGCCTGCGCCTCCCATGCTCGACACGTAAAAACCGCGCCAGCAGGGCGAAAAGCCGTTTACCACCAAGCGGTTAGAGCCCGGCAGTATGGACCCGGCAAACAGCCCCGTGCCTATATTTAGGCTCCTAAACCTACCGGATAGATGCAAGCCAAGGTCCACGGGCCCAAAGTAATCCTTAAGCGGATATCGCTTCGCCTTGTAATAGCCGGTACTTGCGTCGACGAATAGTACCCTTTGTACCGTCTCCATTGGGTAAGCCCCCTTATTGCACCGTTATGGTATAGCTCAGTTCGCGTTTATTGCCCGCCAGGTCCGTGGCGCTTACCGATATCGAGCTGCGGCCCTTCGTCAGCACTATGGGGCCGAAGGATATCCTGCCGTCGCTTAGGATAAATTCCCGCTCGGGCTGAGCGTTGTCTGAAAACAGGAGGCTCTGGCCCGCTATCATGCGCGCCGAATCATACACGACCTTGAAGCGCTCCGAACCGTCGAGCACGACCGCCACATCAAAAGGGGCTCCGGGAAAACCGAGCGCGGTCGCGTCCGTAGCGTCTATGACTATGGAATAGGAGCCTTGCCTGACGACGCTGTTGCGCTCAAGAACCTGCTCCTTGTTAGCGGATACCAGGGCTACCGACTTGATGAGGGGAACGCGGGCGTCCGGTACCGCATCGAGCAAGATTTGCGGATTGATATAGCGGCGCTCGCGCTGATCGTACAGGTAAAACCCAAGGGAGCGGCCAGAGCCCAGCGCCGGGCTAATGCCGAGTACTTCTCCCTGTTCCACCGCGCCGCGATAGTTAGCCAGAGAACCGGGCTGCATGCCCGTGTATATACTCATCATGCCGGCGCTATGGGCTAAAGCCGCCAGCGAGCCGTTCGGTAGCGGGTAACCTCCAGGCAGGCGCGGGCTATCGTACGCGAACAGCATTTCGCCTTTTGCCGGCGCAAGCACCGGCGAGTCGGGAAGACTGAGCTCTATGCCTTTAAAAAAGCCTGCGGCGCTGCCGCCGAAATTCAGCTTGAGCGCTTCGGGTTTCTGCGGCCACTGGAAAGCGGCCAGCAGCGTAAGCGACAACGCGGCTAACGATAGAAGCGCCGACACCTTCTTTAGCATCACTCCTCCAGAAAGACGATCTTGTACAAACCGTCCATACCGCCGAAATACAGGGCTGAGGAATCCATCCGTACGAACTCGCTTGATAGAGGAAGCTCTACGCGGCCTAGTATGCGGGTAGGAGGCTGAAAGGCCACGATACTGAGGCTGTCCCGGGTCCGGGCCGCCACGTAAGCCAAATCGCGCTCTTTGTCATAGTATACGGTAAAATCCTCGGCCATAATGGGCAAGAGCTCGTCGATTTTGCCATCGACGCTCCAAATGCCTATGCCATCCGGCCTTTTATAGAGCACGTAACGTTCATCCGGCATAAAGGCCACGCGAACGGGTTCACGGTAATCGGAATCCAGATAACGATGGCTTATCACCCTATAATCGCCAGCGCCTTGCCCAAGCACCACGAGGCGCTGGGGATCGATGCCGCTGATAGCGGCTATGTGCGCCGAGCTGGGCGATAAGGCAAGGCCAAGTATGACCTGGAGCCGCGAGCCGCCAGGGGCGAAGGAGAAAACACGTGAACCGTCCTGGGCTACCCCTTCTATGGTGCCGTCGACCGTGCCGCCTATGGCAAGGGTTGGGCTCGCGTCGAAGGCGGATAGATGGCTGGGAAAGAGATAAAGCCACTGCACGGACGCGAAGGCATCATGGGCTCGCAGGCCCAAACCGTCGGGCGTCGCCGAGAACAGCCTGTCCCCGACGAAGAAGGATCCATACCCCTGGATGCTGCCAAGCGGCTTGCCTTCCGCGTCAAAGAGCGAAGAGCTTGCCGCGCTATCGCGCACGATGTAGCGCTCGGCGCTCATTTGCGTGGGGCCAAGGCCGGGTCCTATGGAGAGCGCGCGCCCGTCGGGCGAAAAATAGCCGAAGCGGTCTTGGAGACTGAAGGGAATGCCATCGCTTACAGCGCCGAAGCCATCGGTGAGCCCTGAAGAAACGCGCCATTGGGCGCGCAAGCCCAGCTCTGCGGGCAGGCTTTCGGGGAACAGGAAGAAATAAG
>JBFZES010000204.1:0-5553 GCA_041306725.1 Spirochaetaceae bacterium
AAGAGGGCTTGCCCGCGGACCGGCCCTCGCGCTTTGCGTTTTCGGCCCTCGCCGACCTAGGCCGCCTCGGGACGGCGCCCGAAGCCTTAAGTTTCCGCGCGCGGGACAAAGCCGGGAATATCGGGCTATTTTCCCCGCTTGCCGGGGATAGTCCCGCCTTCAGCGTGGACAGCCAAGCCGACAAGCCCCGTTCCCAGGCGCAGATACCCTTTGAAGGGGAAGTCCAGCGCTCTGATTTCGTGGTTTCGGGCATGGCCTTCGACGACGATGGCATAGCCGAGCTGTACTGGCGTCTGGACGAGGGCGAATGGCAGGCGCTGCCAGGCGGCAACGCTTTTTCCGTAAGCTTCGCGCTTGCGGATATACGCGATAATGAGCATAGCTTCGAGCTCTATGCCGTCGATATCAACGGCGTGCGGGGCGACGCGGTGCGCCGCGGCTTTAAGGTGAGCCGGGAAGAGCCTGTAGGCGCGCTCGTGTCGCCGGAACTGAGCCAGACCAACCGGGGCCTTTTGGAACTTAAGGGCAGGGCTTCAGACGCGAATGGCATCAAGGAAGTATGGCTGTCCTTCGATAATGGCAGCAGCTACAACAAGGCTCAGGGCACCGAGGACTGGAGCTATGCTTTGGATACCCGCATCCTGCCGGACGGCGTGCACAGCATCTATCTGCGCTTGGTGGACGGCTACGATACGGAAGGCTTCGCGGCCGGCCTCATATCCGTCGACAATACCGCGCCTTCCCTCGCCTTGGGCGGGCCGAAGGACGGCGATGAGTTCGTCGGATCGATCGCTTTCGGCGGGCGCGCGAGCGACGCGGTAGGCATACGGGATTTGAGCTTCGAGTTCACCCCGCTAGGAGCGGCCATGCCCGCGCTTACGGGGCAGGTGGCCATAGCGGAGGTTTTCAGCCGAACGGTCGATATAAGCGGGCTGCCCGCGGGCTGGTACAACCTCAAGGTCATAGCGGGCGACCGCGCCGACAACAAGAGCTACGAGTCGAGGAACCTGCTCGTCCGCGCGAGCCAACAGGCGGAAACGGCGCAATTTTATTTTCCCGTCCAAGGCGAGCGCCTAGCCGGGCGCTTCGTGCTTGACGGCCGCGTGCTTTCTGCCGCCAAGCCAGCGCGCGCGCAGCTCAGCGTGAACGGCCAGCCTCTTGCCACGGTGGACTTGAACGGCCAGGGCTGGTTCTCCCTGCCGGTGGACGATAGCCTCGTGCCCGAGGGCGAGCTTAGCTTCGCCATAGAGGCGATAGGCCGCGATGGCGCGGCTATACGCTCGGATACCCTCAGCCTGTCCTTCGAAAAGACGGGACCTTGGGTCGAGATAGACGGCCTGTCCACGGGAACCTTCCTTACGGGCCGGCCTTATCTTAGCGGCAGCGCCGGCTGGCCCGTCGAGCCCGCGGACAAGGCGGATAAAGAGGCTTGGGCCGCTTATCAGCGCCTGCTTAAGGAGCGGGCCGTCGTAGCGGTGGAGATAAGCCGGGACAACGGCAGGAGCTACGAGCCGGCGAAAGGAAGCGACGAGTTCAAGTATCGCCTGGAGACGCAGGAATACCCCAACGGCGAACTGCGGCTCATCGTGCGGGCTAAATTCGCCAATGGCCAGAGCGTCGTGCGCAAGCGCATCGTTACGGTAGACTCCAAGCTTCCGCAGGTGAGCATTGCGCGGCCCGACGAGAACGGCCGCTTTAACGGCACGCTCCTAATTGAGGGGAGCGCCTACGATGAGAATGGGCTCGAGTCGGTGGAAGTGGCTATACGCTCGGGCGATAAGGCTTCCTACCAGGTGCCCGGCTTCATACAAGGCTCCTTCCTTGATCTGCACGTATTCGGGGCTACCCGCTTCGAAACGGGGCTCGGCCTCTCGTTCTTCGAGGATAACGTGAAGCTCCAGCTGAATTTCGGCGCCGGCTTCGACGCGCAGCCCAGTTGGGAAAATCCTTTGGGCTTTGCCAGCCCGTCCACGCCGGCTTCTGAGCTCTCGCGCTTCGGCGGCTATGTCCTTGGATTCAAGCTCTTAGCCAATCTTGCCTACCTACCGTTTAGCTACTATTTCGGGCCGGATTGGGATTTCTTCTCCATGTCCTTCGCCATGGGCGCGTCCTTCACGTATTTCTCCCAGACCGACGAGCTCGGCTCGATATTATCGCCGCCGGAGGGCAATTATCCGGTGCTGGCCGGCATAGTATTGCAGTGGGAATTCGCCAAGTTCGGCTTTGGGAGCAGTTTCATGAAATCCATAGGGCTCTATGCGGAAGGGGGCCTGGTGTTCATCCCCTCGGAGGCTTCGAGCTCCTTGGATGAATTTATACGGCCAACCATAGCTATTGGCTTGCGCCTGGGGCTGTTCTAGCGTAGGCATTATAATAAAATAATGGGCAATACTGTGCGGGGCTTTTGCATTGCGTCGGTCAATGCGCGACACTGGATATAGGAGCAATGGATGGCGATCGCCGTGCAGGTACTGGTGGCTATAGCGGATGCGCAGCAGGCAGAATACGTGGCCGAAGCGCTGCGCGGGCAGGGCAACCAGGTAGTCATAGCCAAAAACCTCATGGAAGTGGATACGGCTATGGCCGAAGTGCGCGCGGCCATCGTCGACACGGACTTCTCCGATGGCGCGGTGGCCGATTGGCTTTCGCTGTGGCCAGTGCCCGCCGTGCTGGTGGCCGACCCCGATTGCGACCCGGCCAAGCTCGCCAAGCTTTGCGCCGACGAATCCAGCGTTTTTATACTCCGCGACGCGTATGGCCGCTGGATAGACTTCATACCGCAATTGGCCCGCAAGGCCATAGCCGTGCGCGAGAGCATAGACCGGCAGAACTCCAATATCATACGCGCTGAAAGCAGCTACATGAACCTCCTGCGGGTAATGCCGGACATCGTATACGTGCTCGACGGCGACGGCTATTTCGCCTACCTGAACGACACCATAAGCGAGCTCGGGTGGAAGCCCGCCGAGCTCCTAGGCAAGCACTTCGCCGAGATCGTGCATCCGGACGACCTGCCCGAGGTAGGACGCACGCTCGTGCTCAACCGTTTCCAGGGCGTGAGCACCGGGCCTGCCCAAGCGCCTAAGCTCTTCGACGAGCGCCGCTCCGGCGACCGCATGACGCGCGGCCTCGTGGTGCGCCTGCGCCACAAAAACCGTGACGAGTGGGCCCATACCAAGGTGGACGCCTGGGGCGAGGTGGCCTCGCTGGGCGTTAACCTGCCTGAATTCCAAGGCAAGGGCCTTGGCACCGTGGGCATCATACGGGACGTAAGCGAGCGCAGGCTCGCGGAAAAAAAGCTCCAAGGCGAGCTCGAGGCCAAGAATGTCCTCATAAAGGAAATACACCACCGCGTCAAGAACAACCTGCAGGTGGTGTCGAGCATACTGAGCCTGGAAGGCTCCTGCGTTAACAGCGAAGAGGCCCGATCGGTCTTTACCGACTGCCAGACGCAGGTGCATTCCATGTCCCTCGTGCATGAGCAGATATATCGCGGCACTTCGCTGGAAGAGGTGGACGCGGGAGCCTACCTGTCTCGCCTCGCCGAATACCTTGAGAGCGTGCATGAGGGTTCCTATAAGGGCATAGAGCTCAAGGTGAAGGCGGAAGCGTCAAACCTGGCGCTGGACAAGGCCATACCCCTGTCGATCGTGGTTACCGAGTTGGTATCCAATGCCTTTAGGTATGGATTCCCCGAAGGCCGAACGGGTACCATACAGCTAAGCCTCGAGCGCGAGGGCGATTCCTATGAGCTGCGCGTCGAGGACGATGGCGTAGGCCATGAAGCCGGGGCTAGGGGAGGATCGGATGCGCGCGAGGGGCTCGGCCTTGAGCTGGTGGCCGCCCTGGCCCAACAGCTTGGAGGCTCCCTTAAGCGCTCGAGCGTCGAGGGTACCCGGGTAATCCTCCGTTTTCCCTTCGCGGCATCGTCTTCGTGACGGCGCTAGGGCTTAGCGCCCAGCGCGGATCGCACGGCCCGCTCGTCGTCCTTGAATAGACCTTCGTCCGGGGCTATGGCCAGGCCCGCCTTAAGCACGCTGAGCGCCTCGTCGTAGCGCCGGGCATTAAAGTGGGCCGCGAAGCGATTATGCGTGTCGGCCACCCAATTGGAGCGCGCGGTGGCGGCAAGGGCCTTCAGCTGAGATATAGATGGATGGTCTCCTACGGCTTCCGCAAGCGATTCCCATGCGGCCAGCCAGCCCTCGCGCTTACGGATTTCATCGGCGGCCCGGGATACGATAGCCAGTATGAATTCTTCGCGCTCAGCCGGCGATACGACCCCGGCGCGGTAGGCGCGCTCAAGCTCGGCCAGGGCTTCGTCGCGCCCTAAAGAGCTTACGTCGTCCGCCAAGAGGGCAAGGCGGGCCTGCATGCCAAGGGCGTCCAAGTCAGCCAGTGGCCCATAGTAGGCCTTTACCCTTTCAAGGAAGGCGAGCGCGTCCTCCCAGCGCTTGGCGTTAAGCAGGGTGGCGGCTATGTTGTGGGCGCGGTCGCCAAGGTACTGCCGCGAAGTATCGTCGGCCATGTAGGCATAGGCGTCGACGGCCAGGGCCATGGCCGCTAGCTGATCGCCGCGGCGCTCGGCCAGCGTAGCCCGGTTGAGGGCTATGAGGCCGACGATGTGCCTGTCGCTTACCTGCGATCGCCTTTTATAGTCCGTGGGCGGCACGTAGGCATAGCCGGTCGTCCTGCCGAAGCTATCAAGGAATTCCTTCTTGCTGCCCGGGTCGAAGCCGTGCTTATTGGTCGTTTCCACGTCTATAAGCCGGCCATCGCGCAGCGCGAGCGCCACGAAGGAGTGGTCGGTCGTCACGATGCCCAGCGGATTCAGGCCCGCCTCCTTGGCCAGGAGCAGGTACAGCACCGACGACGACACGCAGTTGTAGCGGCCGTCAAGCAGAGCCGCGTCAAGGGCCGATTCGAGCTCTACGTAACGCTTAAGGAAGCGCGCGTGCGCGAGGCCCAAGAGCGCCTCTCCCCGCGCGTACTCGTCCTCGACGCTCGAGGCCAGCGCGCGCGCCTCGGCTAGGGCGGGCTCGAGCGCAAGCATGGCCGCGGCGCCGCGATCGGGGCTGCTGCCTGAGAAATGGAAAGCGGCAGGCAGCAGCGTATTCTCGGCGCTTTCAGGGCCAAGCAGGGCGGCTAGGTCAGCGCTGGGAGCCAGGCTGGCTTGGGCGAGCTGGCTATAGCGCTGCTGGCCATGGGCTGGCGTAAGCTGCCACAGCAGCGCGCAGGCGCAGATGAAGGCATAGAAACGCTTCACGAAAAAGCCTCCTTGCAGATAGAGGGCCTAACCTGTATTATGGTCCATGCGAGCATCGGGTATGCCATACCTATCTACAATACTCGTAATAGGCCTTTCGTTTCAATTTATTTCTCGATATATTAGATAATGCATATGTAATCAAGGCGCGAGAGCGCCGTTGGGGAGGACCGTGGATGGATGATATCATCGACTTAGTCATCGTGGGAGGCGGAGCGGCCGGCATGGGCGCGGCCCAGTATGGCGCCCGGGCGAATCTGCGCACCGTCGTGCTTGAAGAGATGGCGCCT
>JBFZES010000205.1:0-6622 GCA_041306725.1 Spirochaetaceae bacterium
TGCTCTGCCATCCCGTTCCTCCCTTAATCTGCGATGAATATATAGGTAAAACAATATATAGTCAAGAGTCTATAACACATGCCGCCTAAGCTTCTGGCGGAGGACTCCGCAAGACGCAGCGGATAGCGGGAAAAACCTCTGGGCAAAGTATAATTCCTTGCGGAGCCTCGCGCGAGGGTTTAAGGTCTAAAGTATGGAAACTATTCAAGGCTCGACGGAACTAAAAGAACGCCTACGATCGCTAGTATCCCTTATGTACGGCGCGCGAGCGGAAGAGGCTTACAGCGCTATAGGCGCAGTCATTGCCTCGTATAATGGGCGGCAGGCCTCTGCCCTGAAAAGCGGTACAGCCGCCGCCGCGAGGCGCGAGGCAGCCTCTGGCGCCTTCTCCGGCTCGCCGGCCGGATCGACCCCCTCCTTCAGCGAAAAGGACGCCTTGCTTATAAGCTATGGCGATATGATAGCCCCGCCTGATACGGGCGGCGGGGAGGGGGGCCTTTCCAGGCTGGCCTCTTTCCTACAGCTACATGCGCCGGGGCTTTTCAGCTATCTCCATATACTGCCCTTCTGCCCCTATTCCTCCGATGACGGCTTCTCGGTTAAGGATTACCGGGCCGTTGATCCGGCCCTGGGCGGCTGGGAGGATATACGGGCGCTTGGGCGCGAGCGCAAGCTGGTATTCGACCTAGTGCTTAACCACGCGAGCGCCCAGGGCGGCTGGTTTAAGGCCTTCCTTGCGGGCATGGAGCCCTACAAACGCTATTTTATTACGCGGCCCCTGGATTACGACGCGAGCGGGGTAACGCGACCGCGCACGCACCCGCTCATAACGCCTATGGCTATGGACGATGGCAGGATGCAAGGCCTGTGGACCACCTTCAGCGCCGATCAGGTAGACCTGGACTTCTCTGAGCCAGCCGTGCTGGCCGAATTCGTGGACATATTGCTTTTCTATGCCGAGCAGGGCGCGCGGATGATACGGCTGGACGCCATAGCGTACCTATGGAAAGAGGACGGCACGGACTGCGTGCACCTGCCGCAGACGCACGCCGCGGTCAAGCTGTTCAGGGTAGTGGCCGAGCTCCTGGGACTCGAGTTAGCCCTCCTCACCGAAACCAACGTGCCGCATAGCGACAACATGTCCTATTTCGGCAAGGGCGACGAGGCCCACCTGGTGTACAACTTCAGCCTGCCTCCGCTCGTGCTCCATGCCTTCATTACGGAGGACGCAGGCGCGCTTGCGCGCTGGGCTCAAGGCTTGCAGGTACCTTCTGGAGGCACCCTGCTCAATTTCCTGGCCAGCCATGACGGCATAGGCGTCACGCCGGCCCAGGGCCTCGTCGACGATTTCGGTCCCGTGCTGCGCGGCATAGAGGCCCGCGGCGGGCTCATATCCTACAAGTCTACGCCGGCGGGCAAGCTGCCCTACGAGCTCAACATATCCTGGGCGGACGCCGTAGCGCCCGTAGGCGCGGATGACGAGGAGCGCGCCTTGGCCCTCCTGGCCAGCTATGCCGTAGCCTGCGCTATGGATGGCGTGCCGGCCCTATATTTCCATTCTCTCGTAGGATCGCGTTCCTGGACGGACGGGCCGGCTATGCTGGGCTATAACCGGGCCATAAACAGGCAGCGGCCGCGGGCCGATGCATTGAACGCGGCGCTGTCTAAGCTTCTCTCGCTCCGTTCCCGCGCTTTAAGCGGCTTTAAGTCCTTGCTCGGCGCTCGAGCCCAGTATCCTGCCTTCGCGCCGTCTAGCCCGCGCCGCGCCTTGCCGGCTCAGGGGCCTATATTCCTCGTGGAGCGCGGCAGCGTGAGCGCCGGCGGCCGCGCGCTGGTACTGATCAACTGCTCGCGCCGAACGGCCACCGCTAGCCTGCCTGAAAGCTGGCGCGGCGCTGTGGCCCTCTTGGACCCCCTTGCGCCGGGAGGCGGAAACACGGGGGCAATCGCGCCTACTCAAAGCGGCTATAGCGGCCTCCTGGAACTTGAATTGCCGCCCTATGCCGTGCGCTGGATCATGGCATAGGGTCCCTGCCGGCGCGCATAGATCCTCGCCGCGGAAATATCGATAATAAAGTTATCATCGCTTGACCGCAATCGCCTCGCTCAGGTATTTTATGTCATTAGTGAGCAGCCTCAGGGTGCCGCTCGCCGTCCATACTATGTAAGGGCGGCGAAGAATTCGCAGGGATTATGGAGGGCCGCCGCAAGGGCCGCTTCGTCATCGCCAGAAGGAGCGCAATGTGATAGACCTACGAAACGTCGTCAAAGCCTTTGACTCGGTCAAGGCAGTGGACGGCGTGAGCTTTTCCGCCAAGCCGGGAGAAATTTTCGGGCTTATAGGCCCGAACGGCGCGGGAAAGACCACCACCATCAGAATGATCATGAACATTCTCGCGCCGGATTCCGGCAGCGTCATGCTCGACGGCAAGAGGCTCGCCGAGTCGGACAAGGCCCGCATAGGCTATCTGCCCGAAGAGCGGGGCCTCTATAAGAAGATGAAAGTGGGCGATATGCTCGCCTTCTTGGCCGAGATAAAAGGCGCGGACAAGGCGAAAAGCGCCGCCCGCGCCGACGAGTGGCTTAAGCGCTTCGATATTTTCGACTGGAAGGGCCGTAAGATCGAAGAGCTGTCCAAGGGCATGGCCCAGAAGGTGCAGTTTATAGGCACCGTGGCCCATGATCCCGATATCATGCTTTTTGACGAGCCCTTCTCGGGCCTCGATCCGGTATCGCAGGACCTCCTGCTCGAGGCTCTGCTGGAACTCAAGCGCGCGGGCAAGACCGTGCTCTTCTCAACCCACATCATGGACCACGCCGAGCGCATATGCGAACGCATATTCCTTATGAACCACGGCAAAGAAGTAGCCTCGGGCAGCCTCGCCGAGGTAAAGGCACGATTCGGCTCGGACGCCGCGCGCATTGAATACGACGGCGACGCCTCCTTCGTCGCCTCGCTCCCCTACGTGAGCGCTACCCGCGAGTTTCCCCGCTGGATGGAAGTAGAGCTGAGCGGGGCCGACGCCGCGGACAGGCTCTACCGCGACCTCGCCGGCCGCCTGCGCATGCGGCGCTTTGAGCTCCTCGAGCCAAGCCTGCATTCCATATTCATACGCCTCGTGGGCGGCGACGCGGCGGAAGCCGCGCGAGGGGAGGCTCGACATGCGTAAGCTCTTAGCGGTGGCCAAGCGCGAGTTCAAGGCGGCTACGGCCAACAAGACCTTCGTTATCATGACCATACTCGGGCCCTTCTTTATATTCGCCATCACGGTGCTGCCCACACTCCTTACGAATAATCCTACGGTCATGGGCTCCGGCAAAACGGTGGCCTTGTATACGGCGGACCCGGCGTTAAGCGATTTTCTCGCGGGCGCGATCGAAGGCCAGGGCATGAGCCTCCTTCGGGTTACGGACTCCCAAGAGGCCAAGGACCTCGTCCTCGCGGGGGAGTACGCCGGCTACGTGGAAGTTCCCGCATCCTGGCCCGACGATGAAGCGCGCTATTTTACCAAGACGGGTACCGAAGCGACCGTATATGGAAGCATAGGCGCCATACTCGGCTCATACGCCACGCAGGAACGCGTGCGCGAGGCGGGCTTGTCGCAGGAGCAGGCGCAGCGCCTGCTTTCAAGGCCTGAGCTCAGGGTAATTAAGCTCGGCGCAAACCAGAGCGAGGAAACCAAGACCGAGGAAGATTTCTTAGGCATACTCCTTACCGCCCTTACCTTCGTCATGCTCATATACATGACCGTGCTGCTCTATGGACAGATGATAGGGCGCTCGGTGGTGCAGGAAAAAACGAACAAGACCGTGGAAATCATGCTGTCGAGCCTGTCCTCCCGCGACCTTATGTTCGGCAAGATCGCCGGCCTAGGCCTGGCCGGCCTCGTGCAATACGCGGTGTGGGTGGGCATGGGCGTGCTCATGGTAACCGTGGTAGGGCCTGCCTTCGGCTTAAGCCTTCCGGCGGCCGTGTCGGTGGCTAATTTCCTCTGGCTGGTAGTGTTCTTCATCCTGGCCTACTTCCTCTACGCCGCCGGCTACGCCGCCTTGGGCGCCGCCGCCGAGGACGAGCACCACCTGGGCCAGCTTGCCTGGCCCCTCATACTCTTCCTCGTCATACCCATGGTGCTCATCAGCACGATGGTCATGAATCCAGGCAGCCCGCTCGTCATGGCGCTCTCGTTCTTCCCCCTGACGAGCCCCATAGTCATGCTCGTGCGCCTGCTCGTATCGGCTCCCGCCTGGTGGGAACTCGCGCTCTGCATAGGCCTCTTGCTGCTTACCGTGTATGGCATAGCGGCCTTTGGCGCCAAGATATTCAGGGTAGGCATACTGATGACCGGCAAGCGCCCCAAGATAGGCGAGATACTCCGCTGGCTCCGCGTTCGCTGAGGCGAGCGCCTGCCTGATACTCGGCCCCGCCCCCAAGGCGGGGCCGTTTTCCCTTGCCTGCCGCCTACGAAAAGGCTAGGATGGCTGGCATGCAGCACCATCAGCACGCGCTCCGCTCCGCGAGCCTAGGCAGGCTCAAATACATTGGCAGGCGCTTGTTCCGCAGCATCCTGAGCTTTGCCATTGCCATACTCTGCATATCCGCGGTGGTAAACGCCACTCTGGAGGCCACGGTACGCAGCCAGATCGTCGAGACGGTGCAAGGCGCGGTCATGAACAATAGCGAGCTTAAGAGCGCCGAAGACGTCATAGCCTTCAAGCGGGAGGCCACGCTTGCCCTGGAACGCTCCTTCGGCCTGCACCTGCCGTCCTGGCAGCGCGTGCTGCGGCGTAGCTGGGATATCATGACCTTGAGGCTGGGCGACTCGCGTTCCACCATGACCAATTACCCCGAGCGCTCCAGGAAGGTACGCGACATAGTACTGGAGCGTACCCCCCATACCCTCATACTCTTCACGAGCAGCACCCTCATCAGCATGGCCTTAGGTTTGTGGCTGGGCACGCGCATGGCATCGAAGCCCGGCGGCAGGCTGGATAGGGCTGCCAGCATAACGACCATGGTTATGTACGGCACGCCTTCATGGTGGCTCGGTACTTTCTTTATCCTGTTTTTCGTCTACCTCATACCCATATTTAGGATAGGGTCGCTCTACTCAGCAGAGCCCCCGGCCGGCGCAATCGGACGGTTTTTTGACTATCTGTCTTATTTGATCCTGCCCCTGCTCACCCTCATCGTCATTAAGCTATGGAGCTTTGCCTACCTAACGCGCTCCATGGTCGTGCTTCCCATGCAGGAGGATTTCGTCATGGCGGCGCGGGGCAGGGGCATACCGGAGGCCAAGATATTGCGCAGGCACGGCCTGCGCACGGCGGCTCCGGGCGTCATGACCCTGGCGGCCCAAAGCTTCGCCCAATCTATAGTGGGCGACATACTTTTGGAGCGTATTATGACGAGGCCGGGCTTAGGAACCACCCTGTTCAACGCCTTGGGCTGGAACGATATGAATTTAGTCACGGGAATCTTAGCCATGGTGACGGCCATATACTGCATTACCTACGCCATCTTGGACATAGCCTACGCGCTGCTTGACCCGCGCATAGCCTACGGACGGCAATAAAAAAGCCCGCGCCCGGCGGGCCTGAAAGCCGCGCGACCGAGGAAGACTACGCTTCGACGGCCGCCGCTTTTAGGCGGCGCCGGGCCGGACCGCGTGAATGTCCGCGCATATGTCCTGCTTTGATTGCAGCAGCTCAGCGCAGACGCCTAGGGTCGGCTTTTTACGGTACAGGATCTTTCGTATGGCATCGGACGATAGCGCGTATTCGTCGGCAAGCTCGTTGATGGTCTTGCCTGAAGCCTTGGCTTCGCGAATCGCCTCGTCGCGCTGGTCGAGCTGTACCCGGGTGCCGTTTTTGTGGCCCCAAGGCATACGCTCCTGCGGCGGCCTCGGTATATACACCAAGGCGCCTTGCACGTACTTTTGGATCTCTGCGAGTAATTCTGGCGGGAGGGTATCTTCTCCCTTTAAATAAGACATACGGAATCCTCTCGGTTAGCAGGGCGACTGCCGCTTGGCCGAGCGGAAAAGGATCATTCCGATAAGTAGGCGCTTCCGGGCGCCGTTGCCGGTTATTCCGGCTACGAATCGTTCCTTCGCTGCTCAAGCGGCTCCGACGAATAATCGGACGGCGGAATCAGTTACAGCGTTGATCATCATTGTGCGCCTCCTTGAGCGTATAGGGCGATGCCGCGCTTGCGGCACGGTGCCCTGGATTTACCGATGAATTTACCACACAATAAAAAGCGTGTAAACTGATCTAAACGTTATAATCATTTTTTCCCCTAGTACTTTGGTCGTAGAAAGTATTCATATAGCGGAGTTTTAGCCTTCTCCCCGCCTCTTCCCCGTGCGATAGTAGCCTTGCCGGCATATCCCAAGTATTCGCCGTTTGCCGCGAGGCAGCCAGCGCGAGAAAGGAGGCATATACGATGATTGACGCCAACAGGAGGGCTTCGGCCCTCTAACGCGTTCCCCGGGGGCGCCGCCCCCGGGGTTTTCTTTGCCCCCCGTTGACCTTTCCCCCCCGTAATGCTAGATTTTCTATATTAGACGAGCTTAAAAGATTGTCCGTCGTATGACGCTGGGCGATTCAGGCTTTAGGTAGC
>JBFZES010000206.1:0-3925 GCA_041306725.1 Spirochaetaceae bacterium
CCAGGCCGCTTGCTACGCGGGTAAGCCGAAAAACCGCTCCGCCTGCCTCGATGCGCTGCGCGACTACGGGCTGCGCCCAGAGCGAGACAAGGGAGGCTAGGCCTATAATTAAACTAGATACGCTTCGTTTCATCGCAAGGCTCCTTATATTACATATAAAGTAATATTAAAGCCCGACGGATACAAAGCGCAGGCGTAGCGCTAGAGCGCTTAGCCCTTTGACGCCGTTTAGCATTGCGCGCTTTCCGATTACTCGCTTCGATGCTATCCTCTGGTATACTCCTGAGGAGGTAGCGCCCATGAAGGCTCTCATGCTCGAAAAACCCATGCAGCTGCGATATCGGGATCTGCCCGATCCTATGCTCGCCGATAGCCGCTCGGTACTCGTGCGTATCAAGGCGGCCGCCATTTGCGGCAGCGATGTCCATGGCCTCGACGGATCGACCGGCCGGAGGATAGCTCCCATAGTCATGGGCCATGAGGCTTCCGGCGTCATAGAAGAGATAGGCAAGGACGTAAAAGGCTTCGCGCCGGGGGACAGGGTTACCTTCGACTCCACCATCTATTGCGGGGAGTGCTTCTACTGTCGCAAGGGGCAACCCAATCTGTGCGACGACAGGCGGGTACTCGGCGTATCATGCGCCGAATACCGGCAGGACGGGACCTTCGCCGAGCTCGCCTCGCTTCCGGATCGCATACTGTACAAGCTGCCCGACGATCTCGATTTCATATCCGCTTCCCTTACCGAGCCCCTCGCGGTGGCCGCCCACGCGTTCCGCATAGCCAAGGTAGAGGCCGGGGACTCCATACTGGTGGTAGGCGCCGGGCTTATAGGCCTGCTCCTGATACAAATACTGCGCGCGAACTGCTCCGGGACCATTATCGCCGTCGATATGGACGGCGCTAGGCTGGCGATGGCCCGGCGCTTTGGCGCTGACCATACCCTGCTTGCCGGCCCGGAGGCGGCCGCGGGCGTTCGGGAGCTTAGCCGTGGCCGGGGAGCGGACCAGGCCTTTGAGGCCGTAGGCGCGACGGCGTCCGTGGATACCGCTATACAGGGCCTGCGCAAAGGCGGCACGCTTACCCTCATAGGCAACGCCAGCCCCCGCGTTGATCTGCCGCTGCAGTCGGTCGTGACCAGGCAGCTTACCCTTAAAGGCTCCTGCGCCATAGCCGGCGAGTATCCCTTTGCCTTGGACCTTATGGCATCGGGCAAGGTCGACGCCAAAGCCATAGTCAGCGCCACGGCTCCCCTTTCCGAGGGAGCCGCCTGGTTCTCCAGGCTCTATTCCCGCGAAGCGGGGCTCATGAAAGTAGTCCTCTTACCCTAGCCATAGCGGGGACCTTTTCCTAGATCTCTACGCAGGAGCATGTAATGGACAAACCCGTACGTTTTGCCTTGATCGCCTACGGCAAGGTAGCCCGCCTGCACGCGCGGGCCCTAAGGTCCGTACCCGACGCCCGGCTCGTCGCCGTGTACGGCCGCGATCCGGCCAAGCGCGAAGCCTTCGCCGTCGAGTTCGGCATACGGGCCTACGGCGATATCGCCGCCATGGTGGCCGCCGAAGGCGTGGACGCGCTTATCGTCGCCTCTCCCCATCCCCAGCATAAAGAACATGCCATAGCGGCGTTGAAGGCGGGCGCCCATGTCCTGGTCGAGAAGCCCATGGCTATACGGGTAGAGGATTGCGACGAGATGATAGCGAGCGCCTCAGCATGCAAGCGCCTGCTTTCGGTTATCTGCCAACGGCGCTGGTACCCGTCCGTGCAGCGCATACGAAGAGCCATAGACGCGGGTAAGCTCGGAGGACCTGCCCTGGGACAGGTCATTATGCTGGGCTGGCGCGATAAGGCGTATTACGACAGCGATCCCTGGCGCGGAAGCTGGCAGGGCGAAGGCGGCGGCGTGCTCGTGAATCAAGCCCCGCACCAGCTCGATCTTTTGCAGTGGCTTATGGGGCCGGCCACGGAGGTTTCCGCGTATTGGGGAAACCTGAATCATCCCTATATCGAGGTGGAGGATAGCGCGGTAGCCTCCATACGCTTTGCCGGAGGGGCCTTGGGCTCGGTATTGGTCAGCAACTCGCAGAAGCCCGGCATCTATGCCAAGGTGCACATCCACGGCCGCAATGGCTCATCCGCCGGCGTTCAGACCGATGGCGGGGCTATGTTCATAGCGGGCATGAGCGGCGTCCTAGAGCCGCCATACAATGACCTGTGGACCATACCCGGCGAGGAAACGCTCCTTGACGCCTGGAAGCAGGAGGATGCGCGCTTCTTCGCGGGCATCGAGGCGACGGAGTACTTCCATGCCCTGCAGTTTTCCGATTTTGCCCAAGCGATACGGACAGGCAGGCAGCCGGCGGTGAGCGCTGAGGACGGCAGGGCTACGGTCGCCCTCATACAGGCGATATACCGGTCCGGCCGCGAACGGCGCCCGGTTCAGCTTTAGCCGATTCTGTTTTAGCCTCGGCGGCGGCGGCCGCGGGGAGCGGCCAATCGGGCTCATAAGGAGGGTATGATGGGAACCAAGCTTTTCCGTATAGGGTTCGCGTCGGCTATCGCGGCGGCGCTGTTAGCGGCGCTGACGGCGGCGCTGGCGCTTTCCTGCGCGGCGCGACGGCCCGGCATCCCCTCGGGGACGCAGTCCTTAGCCCCCCGGGCAGGCGCCGCGCCTTCCTCCTCGGCCTTGTCCGACGCGGATGCCGGCTTCAATCCCCGCGCCTACGCGGGCTCGAACATATCCATACTGGCCAACGACCATCCCTGGGTGCATCATATAACTGCGCACATAGAAGAGTTCAGCGAGCTTACCGGCATAGCCGTGGCTTTTGACGTATATCCGGAAGAGCAGTTCAGGATAAAGCGCAGCGTGGAGCTGCTCTCGGGCATCTCCGCCTATGATAGCTTCATGATCATGCCGGGCAACAGCCTATCGGAGTACCATGCCAAGGGCTGGGTAGAGGCACTGGATCCCTTCCTGGCCGACAGCCGGCTCGCCTGGCCCGATTACGATCTTGCGGACATTTATCAAAGCGCGTTGGAGGCAAGCATACGGAACGGCAAAGTATATAGCCTTCCGGTGCTGCTCGAGACCTCCATATTAACCTACAACAAGCGGATCTTCGCCGCGTATGGAGCAAAGCTGCCCCGGACTATGCAGGAACTGGAACAAGCGGCGCGCGCCATATACCTGGGTTCCGGCGGCCGCATAGCGGGCATAACCATGAGGGGCCGCGATATGAGCGCCACCAGCCAGTGGGTGGATTTCCTCCACTCCTTCGGTGGAAGCTGGCTCGACGGCGAAGGCAACGCCGCGTTGGCATCGCCTGCGTCCTTGGCCGCGTTGGAATTTTACGGCCGCCTGCTCCGCGACTATGGCCCCCGGGACGCCACCCGCATAGGCTGGTACGAGAGCGTATCGCTCTTCATGCGCGGAGGGGCAGGCATGATATACGATGCCAACCTGTTCCGCAGCCACTATGAGGATCGCGAGCATTCCACGGTATACGAGGATCTCGGTTACGCGCTCCTCCCTGCCGGCCCTTCTGGTTCGGTGCCCCACGTATCGCATTGGAGCCTGGCTATAAGCCCAAGGTCCACGCATAAGGAAGCGGTATGGCTGTTCATACAATGGGCAACCGCCAAAGAGCAGTCCCTATCCGCCCATTTAGCGGGCATACCGTCAGCCAGGGAGAGCGTCTGGCGACACCCCATATTCGCCGCCAATGACCCGGCGCCCGAGTGGACCGCCGCCTCGACGCGCAGTTATGAAATCGCCACCTTCCAGTGGAATCCCCCGGTCATCGATACCAGTTACGCGCGGCAGGTGGTAGGCGAAGCCATAACGGCGGCCATACTGGCCCAAAACCTGGAGGGTATAGCCCGCAAGGCCTCCACGTCCCTTAATGCCATTCTGCGCGCC
>JBFZES010000207.1:0-4692 GCA_041306725.1 Spirochaetaceae bacterium
AGTATGCTTAGGCCCGCCGAGGAACAGCTCGTGACCATGCCCTCAGCGTCTAAAAGCGAGATCGTGCGGAGGTAGGGCGAACCGGAGCGTATATACTCTAGCGACGCTTCTTCATACTCGGCGCGGCCCCGCAAAAAGCCCGCCGCCAGTTCAAGGGCCGTCTCTGGCTCACGGAGCAGTACTCGCACGGAGGACACCACCAGGGTAGAGAGCCGCTCCGTTTCCGCCTTAGCCGCGTCCTTCGCGTAAGCCACGCCCGCCATCATCGTGGCCATATACACAAGGAGGCCGCAGAGCCCAACGAGCAGCGTCATGTAGCTGAGCAGGGCGGATAGCGAGGGTTTGCGCTTCATGGCCTAAGCGTGGCCGGTGCGTAGACGCCGTTTTTAATGGTAATGACGAGGGCTTCCATAGCCGCGTCCCCATAGCGATCAAGCGAGAAGCCGTACTGCAGGCCATCGAAGCGGCTTATGGCCAAGATGGCTTCTTTAACGGCGTCTGGCTTGGCCGAGCGCGCATGGCCTATGCCCCGGGCCAGGAAACGGCCTATCTCATAGCCGAATACTCCCGACATGACCGGCGCTTCGGCATAGAGCTCAGTATGCTTTTCCTTGAATTCAAGGTAGACGGGATTGGCGTCGTCGGGGTTGAAACTGCTCGGCAGGAATATGCGGGGAGCGAGCCGCCCGGCGTAGCTTAACAGATTCTGATCCTGAGACCAGGGCGACAGGTAGAGCGGCCCTTGAAAGCCGCGTTGTTCCAGGGCTTGCGCGAGCTTGGCCGCGTCGAGGCCGGGCAATACCGCGAAAACAGCGTCGCTGCCAAGCTCCAGAGCCCAGGCCGCCAGCTCGTCGTGCGACATGGATTGGCCTACCCTGCGCTCCCCTATGAGCCTCACCGCTGGCGCCGCCGCCAGGAGACCTTGGGTCATGCTGTCGGCGTACGACGAATTTCTTTGGTCGACGATTATAGCCAGACCTTGCTTGCCCATGCTTTGGGCGAACGCTCCTAGGGTCGACCCGAAGAGCTCGGTAGAGCCTACGAAGCGCAGGAAGCCGTCATCGAGGCCCACCCAGGCCGGATCGCTCACCGTGCGCGTGAGGGTAAGCGCCTTTTCCCCCAACAGATACGGCAGGGCGCCGGCCGCGGCCCCGCTCGTCGTATGGAGCACGATGAGCTGTATTCCCCGGCCAAGCAATTCGCGGGCGGCCGCAAGGCAGAGCTCAGGATCGGCGGCGTCGTCCAGCATGACCGGCTTGAGGGTCCTTCCGAGCGGCCCGCCCTCGGCGTTGATCTCCGCTATGGCCAGGCTAAAACCGCGATAGCCTTCTACGCCTATGTTGGCCGTCGGCCCCGTCATGGGACCGATGAAGCCTATGTATAAAGGAGCCGGCGCGCAGGCTATCAGGACGGCGCTCGCTATCGCCAGGGCCGCTATGGCGGCCATAAGCGATGACGCGATCCCTGATGCGCGGCGGTTATTATACATGCTTTAAGTATAGAGAAAAGGGATGGCAACGCAAGCAAGGGTAAAAAAAACCTTCCTCGCGGCCCTTCGGGCACGCGAGGAAGGTCAAGGGTCAAAGGAAGGGCTGGCCGCGCTAGAAGGCTGCGGCCAGGAGCTCTATGTCCTCTCCCTGCGCCAGTCGCAGGTCCAATTCGGCGAGAAAGAGCTCCAGCTCAAGGCGCAGGAGCTCGGCGGCGGCCAGGTCGCGCGCTACCAAGGCGTCCTCTAGGGCGTCGCTGCCCAGGGTACCAGCGCCGGTCAAGGCGCGGGCGCGCTCAACCTTGCGCTCGTCCAAGGCTACGATGCGCCTCTGTATGGCAAGGCGCTCCGTAAGCCCGTCGCGCCTGGCGACGAGGCTCTGAGCCCTGTCGAGCAAAGCGCGCTCGGCCTGAGCCTTAAGAGCCTCGGCTATAGCGCCGGCCTGGGCGTCCTGCTCGCTCCGGTAGGCTTTGGCGGGGCCGGCGGACAGAGGCACATCCAGGAGGACGCTGAAGTTCCAGTTAATGCCCGCGTTGCCATCGCTGTCAAAGAAATCGCTGAAGGCCGAGCCGAAATCGCCCGCGTCAACTCGGCTGTCAGGATAGCGCGGCTCGGCGCTCAGGGCAGTGGTTAGGGTGGGCGCGTCGATAATCGAGCGGGAATTGGCGTCCGCGCGCGCTTTTTCCACGGCCAGGCCGGCCTTTATGAGGTCAATATTCCCGCTCAGTTCAAGGGATGCAAGCGGCGCTAGGGCAGGGACTTTCTCTGATAGCGCGAAGCCGGCTGCGCTGGCGTCCATGCCCAAGCCAAGGATAGCGGCCAGCCTACGCTCGGCGTCGCGCAGGGCAAGCTGGGTATCGACGAGGCCCTGCTTGGCTACTTCCGCCGCGAGGGCCAGCTCAAGGGCGGCGTCTTCGGTAGCGGTGCCCGCGCCCCGGCGCAGGTTTATAGTCTCGGCGCGCCTGAGGGCGCCGGCAAGGCTGGCCTGCTGCGCGGCGTAATTCCTCCTGAGCACCAGTACCCGAGCCGCGCTTTCAAGCGCCGCGCGCACGGCCGCGCCGCGCCGCGCCTTGTCATCGAGGCCTGCCTGCCGCGCCGCTATGCCCGCGGAAGCCTTGGTACCCGCGGCCGCGTTGAAGGGCAGGAACTGCCCGCCGGCGAAGAGCGGCTGGCGCAGGCTGGCGCTCAGCTGCGTAGCGGGAGGAGCGCCTGTTTGCGAGCCCAGCGAATACTCCGGAGAGCCGAAAGGATCCTTGATCTGCAAGGCGCTCTTAGCGCCTACGCTGAGGCTGCCCGCGCTCGGCAGCGCCTGGCTCAGGCTCAGCCCGCCGCCGAGGCTCAGGCTCGTGGAGTCAGAGAGGAGCACTCTCCGGTCATCCCAGGAAAAGGGCGTGAGGCTCAGGCTTAATTTTGGCTGGGCCTTGTTCAATTCAGCTTGATACTGCAGGGCCGCTATGGCGGCCTGGGCGCGGGACACCCGTATGCCGGGGTCCTCCTCGAGGGCCAGCGCGGCCACGTCGGCAAGCGTAAGGCCTTCTTCGGCGCCAGGCGCAGCCTGGGTTCCGCTTTGGGCAAAGGCGCCGCCCGCGAGCGATGCCGCTAAGGCAAGTGCGCCGAGCGTTCGTATATGGATGGGCATCATGCCGCTACTTCCTTCCTGCGCTTTTTCGCGCCGCGATCATAGAGAAGCCCGTACAGCGAAGGCACCACCGTTACGGCGGTGACGGTCGAGAACACGAGGCCGAAGATGATGGTACTGGCCATGGGGCCCCACACCACCGAGTAGCCGCCAAGGCCTATAGCAGTGGGCAGGAGGCCTCCGATGGTCGTGACGCTGGTGAGCAAGATGGGCCGCAAACGCGTCGCCGCGCCTTCGCTTACCGCCTCGGCTATGCTCTTGCCCTCCTTGCGGGCCGCGTTGACAAAGTCTATAAGCACGATGGAATCGTTCACCGCTATGCCCGCCAGGGCCACCCCGGCGTAGAGCACCGTGGTCGAGAAAGGCGTGCCCGAGAGGACCAGGTAGAGCACCACGCCCGCGAAGGCCATGGGCACGGACAAGAGTATGAGCAGGGGCTGGGTGTAGCTCTTGAACTGGGCGCCAAGCACGGCGTAGATAAGGAAGAGCCCCAGGAGGAATACCCGCAGTATCTGTATAAGCAGATCCTGCAGCTCCGCGAATTCGCCGCCCACGATCAATTCCAGGTCCGGATACAGCGTCTTTACCTCGCTGTCGAACCAGGCCTTGATATCCTTATTTATCGTCGGCACGCTATCCTTGGTATAGGCTTCTGAGCTCACGCTTACTTCGCGCTTGCCGTCCACCCGCTTGATGGCGGCAAGTGCAGCGCCTTCCTGTATATCGGCTATGGCCGAGAAGGGAACCAGGCGCCCGTCCGGCGAGGGCAGCTTGAGCTCAAGCAGCCTGCCTATGGAATCGAGGCCGCCCGTGCCGCCATAGCGAACGACTATGTCCAGCTCCTCGTTGCCCAGGAAGAGGCTGCCCGTCGGGTAGCCGTCGTAAGAGCCGCGTATGAAAGAGCCGACGCCCGCCACCGTGAGGCCGTAAGCGCTCGCGCGCTCCTCGTTGATAAGGATACGGAGCTCGGGCGTTCCGGTCTGCAGGCTGTCTTCCGTGTTGAAGAGCTCGGGGTAGCCGGCCAGGCGCGCCTTGAGCCCGCTCGCGCTCTGTATGAGCGCCTCGTAATCGTCGCCGCGTATGCGGAAGCCTATGGGAGGCGTAACCGGCGGGCCTGATTGGGCCTTGCGGAAGATTACCTTCTCGGGTCCCGGGATAGAGGCGACCATGGTTTTAACATCGTCCATGATCACCGCTATGGGACGCGTGCGCCCCTCTTTTACCTCGGCAAGGTCCACGACGATCTGCCCCACGTTGCCCGCGCTCGTGCCGCCGGAGCCGCCTGAGCGGAAGCCCACGCTGGATATGACGTTCACCACCTCGCCCTGGCCCTTAAGCGGAAGTATGCGCTCCTCGAACTGGGCAAGCACGGCCTCGGTCTTAGCCCTGTTGGCGCCGGTGGGCAGGTCTATGTCGATATAAAAGAGCGTGAAGTCCTCGGCGCTGAACAAGTCCTGCCTGATAAAGGGTATGGTGCCGAAAATGCCGGCCGCCACGATGAAGAAGCCCAGCACCACCGCGAGCCGCTTTTTATAGAGCTTCTCCATGAAGCGCTTGAAACCGGGAA
>JBFZES010000208.1:0-11079 GCA_041306725.1 Spirochaetaceae bacterium
CGAACTCGTCGACCTCGGCGCGGAACTGCAGGCGCGCTATGTCCACCACGGTAGCCAGCTGGCTGTTGGCCGGCGCGTAGTCGCCCGGGCCGAAATCGGGCTTGGACACGACGCCGGCGAAAGGCGCCCGCAGCGTAGCCTCGGATAGGTCGCGCCTAGCCTGCTGCAGGGAAAGCTCGGCCTGCTCCACGGACAGCTCGCCGGAGCGCCGCGCGAAGGCGGCGCTGGCTAGCGCGTCCCCCGCCAAGTCCACCTGTTCCTGGGTAGCCGCCTTAGAGGAGAAGAGCGCGCGTCGGGATTCCAAGTCGGTTCCGGCCTTAGCCTCGGCCGCCTTCAGGCGTTCCAGGCTCACCTGCGCCTGCTTAAGCGCGATCTCCGCCTGCGCGAGCGATTTCCGCAGCTCGGTATCGTCCATGACGGCCACGACGTCGCCGGCGGCCACCTTGGTTCCCTCGGCGAGGGCGAAGCGGACCAGTCCAGCCTGCCTATTCCTAAGCGCCACCTGGGCGGCGGCCTCGGCCACGGACACCGCTTCAACGGATATGCTGATCGTGCCGTTTACGGCTTCCGCGCTCAAGGGAACGGCGGCGGTCGCGCCTTCCTCCGCGGGCTTCGAGAATGCCAGTATCGCGACGGCCAACGCCGCGAGCGCTATGCCGCCTATGATAAACAGCCTTAGGGTCTTCTTATTTTTCGTGGCGCTCATTTAGTTTCCTCCATGTTGGTAAGCGGATAACGGGCGACGAGGGCGGCATTCATGCGCGCGCGCTCGGCGTCCAGGGCCTTTGCTTTGGCGATATACGCGGCGCGCCGCGCGTCAAGATCGGCCCTATCGAGGTCAAGGGATGTGACGGTGCCTTGGGCCGCCCGCGCCCGCACCGTAGCCGCCACCTCGTCCGCGAGCGCGGCATTGCGTACCGCCTGCTCGCGCTGGGCTTCGGCCCTCTGCCAGGCCTGATAGGCCAGGCGCAGGTCCAGGCTCAGCTTATCCATGGCCGCTTCTAGCCGTATGCGGTCCGATTCGGCGGCCAGCTTCAGCGACTCGGCCAGCCTGCGGTCCGCGCCGCCCGTATCGAGGCTTAT
The DNA here is from genome assembly GCA_041306725.1 of Spirochaetaceae bacterium. Lineage (GTDB taxonomy): Bacteria > Spirochaetota > Spirochaetia > Treponematales > UBA12059 > UBA5200. Next base: position 1,084 of record JBFZES010000208.1, read on the forward strand.
GCCGAGCGTGGCGCTCAAGGTCCAGGGGCTCTCGGCGGCCTCGCCGGAAAACTGCGCCGCCGGCAAGTCGTAGCTCAGGCTCAATGCGGGCTTGTCGCTATCGTAGCTCACTGCGGCGCTATGGCCGTCCTTAGCCAGCGACAGCTTAAGGTTAAAGGGAAGCTCAAAGCCCAAGGCCCGCTCTATTTGATCCTGGCTTAGCTGAAGCCGCAGGGCGGCGTCCCTTAAAGCGGGGTCATTGATAAGCGCGTGCGCGGCCAGCTCGGGAGCCTTGGGCAGGATACCTGGCGACGCCTCCAGGTAAGAAAAGGACTGGCCATCGTCGCCCAGGTCGAGCCATCCGAAAAGCTCAAGCCGCGTGATGCGCCTGCTCATATCCGCGGAAAGGGCGGCGTCCCGGGCGGCGACGATATTCTCCTCCGCTTTACGGTAATCGGCGTAGGCCAGCGACCCGGCGCTGAAACGGGCCTGCGCGCCCGCGAATTCGCGCTCGGCCAGATCGCGTTCCCCCTCGGAAAGCGCGGCGTTCTCTTGGGCGGACCACGCGGCGACGTAAAGCGTATACGCCTTGAGCCGGGCCAGGGCTTGGGACCAGGGAAGCAGCTCAACGCTGTAGCGGGCCTGGGCTTCCGCGGCCGCGGCTTTATCCGCCGCCTCAGGGGCAAGCGCCAGGGGTATGCTTAACGCGGCGCTGAGCGTGAGAGAATCGCTCTTGGGCGGGGCGAAGAGCTCATCGCTCGTACGCTTGTAGCTGCCGTCAAGCGATAGGCTCAAGTCGCCTGCGTAGCGCGCGGCTTCATACTGCGCGGCCGCGTATTCAGCCTGCAAAACCGCAAGCTTTGCTTCGCCCGCGCCGGCGGCAAGGGCCATTGCCGTATCCAAATCCAATGCTCCCACGCTGGATGCGGCCGCAATTAATATTAGTATTGCCTTATATCTTATTTTCAGCATATTAACTCCTCGTATGTAATATAGCAAATTCAATGCCAATGAACATAATTAAGGAAATTTTTTCTATTTCTTTTTTAATTCAATGTTATACAAACACTTATTTATCCAGCGGAGAGATGAGGACAGGAAGGTACTCTGGCAGAACCGCGCGCATTTTGCTCATCGTCCATGAGTATGTGCAATATATTCTCATTCTTTAGGCATCGCATTGCAAGAGAAGCCGTAATAAAAAATTAAAGTATGCAAAGAAAAAAAAACGCCCCCATAACGGGGGCGTTCGCGCCGCTCTCATGCGGCGCTCATGAAGGCGAGGCTGTGCTACCAGCGGCCGCCGCGCCCGCCCTGCATGCCGCCGCGGCCGGCGGGTCCGCCATTGGGAGCGCCCATCATGCCGCCGCGGCCGGCGTACTGGCTCAGGTCATAATCCTTGCCGCCCACGGTAAGCTTAGTAGCCTGATAGAAGAAGCTGTTCGCGGCGAGGGGTACCGCGCTGGCATAACCCTCGAGCTTAACGGCCGCGCCTTCCTTGAGGCTGTCAAGGAAGCCATAGAGCATGCCCGGTATGCGCACGAAGTAGGTCTTGCCGCCGCTAACTACCGCGGGGTGGCCTTCAACCAAGCTTAATTTGCCGTCGATCTTTACGATTTCCTGCGTAGCCTGTACCTGGGCCGGCCCGGCCATCATGCCAAAGCCCTGGGCGGATACTGCGGCTACGCCGATGAGGGCGATGATCAGAACGATTGCTATGCGTTTCATAGTGAACTCCTTAGGGTTCCTAGGGTCGCCGGCCAAAAAGCCTGCGTCCGATGTTCTCGGCATATACACTATTGCAACAATCGTGCCAAAGCTAATAAATTTATCCGCGCTTTTATATTTATAGTTCTAATTACTTTTACCAATTATAATTATTTTCCACCAGCATAAGCTAGAATCCCGTATTCGCGCAAGGCACGCCAAAAGGATGATCGCTCCGGGCAAGAGTATTTGGGCAAATTTTATACGGCGTGAATTTTTTTCACCGCTTGGATAGCGGTTTTTCCGGACCGGGAAATTCAAGCACGAAGCGAGCGCCGCCTGATTCGGAGGATTGCGCCTCTATGGTGCCGCCCATGGCCTCCATGAAGGCCTTGCAGAGCGCGAGGCCCATGCCGGTGCCCTGTTCGCCGTTCGTGCCGAGCGTCAGTATCGTGCGGCCGGGCAGGAACATGCGGTCTATTTGTTCGGGGCGCAAGCCCACGCCGTCGTCCTCCACATAGGCCTGCGCGCGGCCGTTGGCCAGGCAGCGCAGGCTTACGCCTATGCTGCCGCCCGGCTTTGAATACTTCACCGCGTTGGACAGCAGGTTCCTGAACACGGTAAGCGCCGCGCGCGAATCCGCGGCCGCGTAGGCCTCGTCCACCGGCATGCGTATGAGTATGCCCTTGTCCTGGGCCGACGAAGCCACGTCCGAGGCGGCTTCCGCCACGACCTTAGCCAGGGCTAGCGGCTCGGGCTTAAGCTCGAGCTTACCCGACTCGCTACGCGCCCATTCCACCAGGTTCTCCAGCAGGAGGGCGGCCCGGTCCAGCCCCTCGGCCAAGGTGGCGATATTTTCCCTTTTTCCGTTCAAGTCCCCTTCGTACTCAAGGAGCTGGTTTCTCGTATAGCGCGCCGCGCTGCTTATGGGAGCGCGCAGGTCATGCCCAAGCACCGATATCAGGGCGTCCTTCATGGACACCAGCCTTAGGAGCCTGCGGTTTCGCTCGCGCAGGGCGTCCCCCGTTTCATGGAGCTCTTCCTCGCTGCGTACCGCGGACATGATAAAGTAGCCGAACAGGTTGAAGAACGCGACGAGTATGGCCAGGAGGTAGGTGAAGGCGCTCATGCGGCCTTCCTCATAGATGGTTATAGGCGGCGAGCCGGCTACGGTCGTGACGACGCGAAGTCCAGCGCTGAAGGCAATGGCGAAAAAGTACAGGGAGGCCACGATGGACGCCAGGCGGTAGCGGCTCGTCTGGTCCCGCAGGATGATATACGCATCCCAAAGGGATAGCAGGCAAAGCAGGCCCGAGAATAAAACGATGCGCGAAGCTACGCCGGCATCTTCCATGGCGAACCACGCAACAAAGGCTATGGGCAGTATCAGGTACAGGGCTACCGGGAAGGGCTTTGGGCCGCGGAAGCGCCAGAGCGCGTGCCCAAGGAGCAGCGCGCTGCCTATAAGCGCCACGTTCGATAAGGATAAAAGACCATAAGGAAGCGCGGCAGACTGCGCGGCCATGCCTATGATGCCAAAGGCCAGGAGCCCCTGGCCGGCCAGCCAATGCTTGGCGCCATCGAAGGTCTTGCGCACGAAAAACAAAACCAACGAAAACGCGAGGCTGCCTATATATACGAGGCTCAAGGCGACGAGAAGAGTAAAGATATCGAGGGAGTCCACGAAGTTTTCCATACTATTCCAGCAGTATATCTACGGGATTAACGTTTTTCATTGTCCGTCGGGTTCCAGGCAACCCTCGGTAAGGCCGTATTGCTCGTCATGCTGGCCTTCGCCCTTAGGCTCCACATGCACGACGATATCGTACACATTGTCTATGCGCTCTTTTATGGCCCCTTCCACCGCCTGGGCGATTTCATGGGCTTTGCTCACGCTGCTCCTGCCATCAACTTCTATATCCAGGTCAATGTCATAGAGCGAGGCGAGCTTACGCACGCGCACCCGGTGGGCATTGCCCGCCCCAGGAACCGATTTTACCGCGTCGAAGACCGCCCTGTAGAGCCCCGTATCCGCCTTGCCGTCCATGATTTCGTCGTTGGCCTCCCTGAATACGCCCAGGGCGGATTTCATTACCCACAGGCTCACCGCCATGGCGAGCACGATATCCACCAGCGGCTCCTTGAGGGCATGGGCGAGCACCAGTCCGCCGAGCACCGCCGCAGACATAATGACGTCGTTGCGCATATTCGTGCCGTTCGCTATAAGCATGGAGGACGAGGTCTTCTTGCCCAAGGTAAATTGCGTCCAGGCCAGGAAAAGCTTGCCCGCTATGGAAGCCGCCGTTACCCAGAGGGCCGCCGCCCCCGGAAGGCTGCGCGCGCCGCCTTCCCGCAGGTTATGAAGCGAGGAAAGGAAAAGTTGGGCTCCGGCGAAGAATATGACGAAGGATAGCAGGGTGGTAGCCGTGGTTTCGGCCCGGGCATGGCCATAGGGATGCTCCCGGTCGGAGGGCTTGGCTATGACGGCGGCGGCCGCCAGCGCGACGATGGATATGACTACGTCAGTGGAAGAATCTATGCCGTCGCCAAGCACGGCCAGCGATCCCGCCAAGAGGCCAACGGCTATCTTAGCGGCGGCGAGCAGGGCATTGCCGAGAAGGCTTACCAGCGCGGCGCGCTGTATCGTACGGGTTCTGTCGAGCATCGGACGAGTATAAGCCGCCCCATCCGCCAAAGCAATGGATTCGCCGCCGAACGGTACCCATCGCAGGACTTCCTTGAAAAAGAAACGTGCTTCGACTAGGATGGAGCCAGGGCCTAAACAGAACCGGGAGTGCACACTATGTCCTATAAGCTCGATGGCGCTAAATTCCCCACCCTGGATGAGCTTGTCGAGGCGCTCTATCCGATGTACGCCGACACGATGTCCGAAGAGGAATTCCGCACATACGCGGAGGAGCATGCCGAACAATCCTGACACCCGCGCCCACCTGCGGCACGAAGCGCGCACCTTCCTAAACCACGCGATAGGCTACGCGGAGCTCCTGCCTGACGTCCGCGAGCTCAATGCCGATAACGCGTGCGGAACGGCCCTCGCCACGGTACAAACGGCCGCCCAGGGGCTCAGAAAGCCCATACTCGACTACTTGGAGTTCCTTGATCCAAGCGATAAGGCGCACGGCGCCGCGCAAGCCGATGCGGTCGACGCGGAAACCCTCAAGCAAGAGGCGTACGCCCATATCTATGACCTCATAAACGCCATTCAAGGCGCCAGGCGCTCCTGCCCGAACAAGGACGCGGCTTTGGCCGCCGTGCATATCGACTTGCGCAGAATACACGATGCCATCAATTCCCTCGTCGATCTGCTCGAAGAGCGCGAAGAGCGCGGAGCCTACGTGCCCGACGCGGCGCCGAGCGCTAACAGCGTCGCCCTGAGCGCTCCGCTCCTTAAGGGGCGTATACTCATCATAGACGACGACCAATTCAACCGCGACCTGCTCACGCGCCATTTGGAACGGCAGGGCCACGTGGTATGCCAGGCTGCCGACGGGCCGGAAGCGTTCAACATACTCAGGCAAGCCAGTTTCGACATAGCCCTTTTGGATGTCATGATGCCGGGCATGAACGGCTTCCAATTCCTTGAACTGGCGCGCGGCGACAAGGCGCTCCACGAGCTATCGGTCATCGTGGTGAGCGCCCTCGACGACCCGGCGTCCATGGCGCGCTGCCTTGAGCTGGGCGCCGAGGATTACCTGCAGCGGGATTTCAACCCCGCCATACTCAAGGCGCGCATAAACAACATCCTGGAGAAAAAAGAATACAAGCTCCAGAATCAGGAAGCCTTGCGCAGCCTCGCGGCGGCCCAGACGCGCCTGGCCACTGAACTCAAGGACGCTGCCGCCTACGTGCGCAGCCTGCTGCCCAAACGCGCCCACTGGGCCGATATAGCCATCGACTGGGAGTTTATACCCTCGCTGAGCCTTGGCGGCGACAGCTTCTCCTACCAGCGCCTGGACGACGGCAGGCTCGCCATTTTCCTTATCGACGTGAGCGGCCATGGCATCGAGGCCGCCCTGCTCTCGGTGACGGTCATGAACCTGCTTAAGACTATGGCCTTGGGCGGCGTGGACTACGGCAATCCCGGATCGGTGCTCAAGCGCCTTAACCTATCGTTCAAGGTGGAAGACCAGAACAATATGTATTTTACCATCTGGTACGGCGTATACGATCCGGCTGACCGCAGCCTCGTTTACGCCACGGGAGGGGCGCCGCCCGCCGTGCTGGTAAAGCCCGACGGCGCCATAGACGAACTCGTGGCCGAAGGCCCCATCATCGGCGTGGACGACGAAGCGCTCTTTAACCACCGCAGCGTCAGCGTAGCGCCCGGTTCGCATCTCTACCTGTTCAGCGACGGGCTCTTCGAAGTGAGAACCAAGGATGGCGGCCTTATGGAGTGGTCGGCCTTCCTTGAGCTCCTGCTTGCCCACCACCGGGAATGCGCCTTGGCCCCCGCCTGCCTGTCGCCCATCAAGCGCATCGTGGACGCTGTGCTCGCGCTGTCGGCGGGCGAGTACTTCGCCGACGACGTATCCATACTGGAATTCGCCTTCCATGACTGAGCCCGCCTTCGCCATTGGCCTTCCCGATGACTTCCATGCGCACCTGCGGCAGGGCCCCGCCCTGGCTGCCTACGCGGCCCGCAGCGCCTCGCAATTCGGCCGCGTGCTGGCCATGCCCAACATCGTGCCGCCCCTCAGCGGGGAGCGGGCCTTGCACGACTATAGGCGGGCCGTAAGCGCGGCCCTGGCCGCGAGCGGCAAGGCCTGCGCGCCACTTATGGGCTTCAAGCTGCTTCCCGGCATGGGAGAGCGCGCCGTCCGCGCCTGCGGCGACGCCGGGGCCATTATAGGAAAATACTATCCGGCGCACGCCACCACGAACGCCGGCGACGGCGTGCCGCGGCCGGAAGCCATACGGGAAGAGCTCCTGTCTATGGAGGATTGCGGCCTTGTCCTATCCATACACGCCGAGGATCCCCGCGCCCCGGCCCTTGAGCGCGAGGAAGCCTTTCTTCCCGTCGTGGACAGGCTCATACGCGACTATCCGGCCCTGCGCATAACGCTTGAGCACCTGTCGACCAAGGCCGCGGTTCAAGCGGTATTGGCGTGGCCGGACACCGTGGCCGCGACGATAAGCGCGCACCACCTGGCCTTTACCCTCGACGATATCGTAGGCGGGGCCTTGGCCCCCGGCTACTTCTGCAGGCCCATCCTGAAAAGCGAAGCCGATCGCCTCGCCTTGCTGGGAGCGGCGATTTCCGGCTCGGGTAAATTCTTTTTCGGCAGCGATTCAGCTCCCCATAGCCCGCAGGCCAAGCAGGCCGGCGCCGCCGGCTGTTACAGCGCGCCCGTGGCCCTCTCCCTGCTCGCCCAGGTATTCGAGGAGGCCGGCGCCCTTGGCGCGCTGGAAGCCTTCTGCTCGCGCGCGGGGGCGGCCTTCTACCGCCTTGAGCCTAACTCAGGCAGCGTAGGATTTTACCGCGAACCCTGGACGGTGCCCCCCCTCATGGACGGCGTGGAGCCCCTGGCGGCCGGCCGTACCCTGCCCTGGCGCGCGCGCCGCTTAGATTAACGCGAAAAGTCCCCACAATTTAACGCGCGCGCCGCAACGCCCGGGCTTGGGCGCGTGATATAGTTCGTCTATGGCTTAGCGTTCAGTGCGGAGTTTCCGCCCCGTATGCCCGGCTTCCCCGACCCGAACGGCGGGGCGCGGCGCCTTATCCCGTACTCGTGGATGTAGCTCCATGAACCATCGCAACAGTCTTATAGCCTTCTTCATGATACTGAGCGGCCTTGCCCTGTACGCGCAGGAAGCCGGGCAAAGCCTAGCCGACCCGCGCAGCCTCTGGGAATACCAGGCTAATCCCGCGGCATGGGCGCTATCGGGCGATACCGCCGCCCTTGGTTTCCGCAGCGAATTCGATATCGATGCGCTTAACGCTCCAGCGAGCCAAGCGTATCCCGTAGACCTGGTAATCGGCCTTCCCGGCTCGCTCTACCGCTACACGCAGAGCGATGCCGCCGGCGCGCAGCACGCCTTTACGAGCTCGTTCAATATAGGCAAGGGCTTCGCCTTTGGCTGGCGTTTCCGCACGCCTGACTTTGCCGCGGGCAACGATACGCACGACCTGGGCCTTATGCTGCGCCCCAACGGCCTCGTATCCCTAGGCGTAAGCTGGAATGACGTTGCAGCCGCGGATGGCGGCTGGGCCTTCGGCCTGGGCTTGCGTCCCCTGGCCTTTGCCGGGAAAAGCCTGGCCGATACGCTCACCCTGAGCGCCGACGCCAGCTACGCCCACGAAACGTTCGCCATGGACGCGCTTTCCGCCCGGCTAAGCCTGGATGAAGGCCTGCAGCTCAAGGCCTGGTACGCTCCTCAAAGCTCAAGCTTCGGCCTGGGGCTGCGCGTGGCCTATATCGCCGCGGAAGCGGCGGTTGAGTCCCGCGACCTTTCCCAAGCCGGCAAGCTGAGCGCCGGCGTCGCCCTGCGCGTCAACGAGCGCCTGCCGCTCAAGCCTTCCATAGCGGCCCGTACCGATGCCCTGCTGATCATAGACGGCGGCGCCGCCGCTTCCGCTCCTTTTAGCGTAGCCGCGCTTGGCGGCAGCCCCTTGCTTAGGCATGAGCGGCTCGTACAGGCCATAGAGCGCGCCGCAAGGGACCCCCTCGTCGGCGCTATCGCCCTCTTTAATCCGGTAGCCCCCCCTTCGGAAGCCCACGCCCAGGAGCTGGCCAGGGCCTTGGCCGCGTTCAAGGCCGCCGGCAAGCCCTTCTACGCGTACGCTCGCTATCAGGATAGGCTTTCGTACCTCTACCTAGCCGCCGGCGCGGAACTCATCGCGCTCGACCCCAACGGCTCGCTGGCCCTGGTTGACGTCGGCTCGTTTTCCCTCTACTACCGCGCCTTCTTCGAAAAGCTGGGCCTGCGCTTCTACAACCTGCGTTCCCACGATACGAAGACCGCGTACAACGCCTTTACCGAGCCCGGCATGACCGACGCCGAGCGGGCCATGAAGGCGCGCTATGTGCAAGGCCTTGCCGGCCAGGGCTACGACGCCCTCTCAAGCGCCCGCGGCGCCCGCTTAAGCGACGACGCGGCATCGCTTATAGCCAGCGGGCCCTATCTCGTGCCCACGGCCGCCCGCGACGCCGGCCTCGTCGACCGTATCATGTACCGCGACGAATTCGAAGACTACCTGGCGGACGAGCAGGGTTGGGACAGGAAAGTAAGCATCGATCAGTATTACAAGACCCGGGATTCGTCCTGGGGCGAGCATCCCCTTGCTAAGACCGTGGCCGTGCTTCACCTCAGCGGCTCCATCATCAACGGGCCTGGCGTAGCCGGCTCGTCCATAGGGGAAAGCGCGGCGCTGCGCCTGCGCGAACTGCGCGCTGACCCGAGGGTGCGCGGCATTATACTCAGGGTCGATTCAGGCGGCGGCGACGCGGGCGTAAGCGACTTCATAGCCCGGGAAGTAGCGCTTTCGGTGGCGGAGGGCAAGCCCGTATACGTGTCCATGTCGGGCTACGCGGCATCGGGCGGCTACTATATTTCCGCGCCGGCCACTCGCATATGGGCGGAAGCGGGCACCATAACCGGCTCCATAGGCGTGACGGGATTGATGCCGGACGCCACCGGCCTCTTGGAAAAACTGGGCATAGCGGCGGAGAGCGTGAGCGCGGGGCCAAGCGCCGATTTCGCCAATCCGCTTTTGCCTCACCGGGAAAGCGACGCCGAGGCCCAGGCGGCGGCTATAGCCTACATCTACCGGCGTTTCATCGACGTGGTGGCGCGTGGCCGCTCCTTGGATAGCGCGCGGGTTGACGAGCTGGGCAAAGGCCAGGTATGGCTTGGCGCCGAGGCCCTGAAAAACGGGCTTATAGATGAGCTTGGGGGACTCTCCGCCGTTAAGGCCGCCATGGCCGAAGGGCTGGGCGGCCCCGTCGTGTTCCGCGACGAGCATCCCGGATTGGCCGGCGGCCTTAACGCCCTGGCCCTCCTGGGTTCGCGCGCCTTGGCCGCGGCAAGCCTTCCGGCCTCGATAGAAGAGTTCGCGGCCGTGGCGGCCGAGCTTGAGGCCCTGGGCGCAGGTCCGCTATGCATCCTTCCGGAGTATCTGTGGAGAGAGCGCTAGGGGCGAGGGGGCGGCCGCGGAGTCGAGCCTAAGGGCAGCCGAGCGGCCCCTCAAGTTCCCGTATGCGGTCGTATGCTTTTTTAAGGGCCAGGAATCCCTCGGCCGAGCCGCCCGAAGCGTCGGGATGGCAGAGCCGAGAGCGTTGTCTGTAGGCT
>JBFZES010000209.1:0-6538 GCA_041306725.1 Spirochaetaceae bacterium
AAGCCTTGGTGCCGGGCCGGGGGCTAAAGGTGAAGCCGTGCACCCAGGCAGGCTCCAAGGCGCGGAGGAAGTCCATGGTTTCCGCGAAATTAGCGTCGCTTTCGCCGGGGAAGCCCAGGATAAGGTCAGCGCTTATGAAGGGGTCCGCCTTGGCGGAGCGGGCGGCGCTGGCCGCCGCCAGTGCCTCGGCGGCGCGGTAGGCGCGGCCCATGGCCCTAAGCACGGTATCGGAACCCGACTGCGCGGCCAGGTGCAGGAAGGGCTGTACCCGCGGGTGAGCGAAGGCTTTAAGGAAGCTATCGTTTACCTTATCGGGCTCGTAACTCGATATACGGTAGGCCACGCCTTCGGTCTCCGCGCAGAGCAGGCCAAGGAGGCCCGGAAAATCCAGGCCTCCTGCGCGGTACTGCGACAGGTTAACGCCGGTAAGCACGATCTCCGGATAGCCCATGCCGGCCAACACTCTGGCGCGCCGCAGGGCTTCCGCCGGCTCAAGGCCAACGGCCCTGCCCCGCGCGAGGCACACGCGGCAGTAGCTGCAGCGATTATCGCAGCCGTCTTCTACTTTGAGGGCTGCGCGGCCGCGCAGGCGCAGGTCGCCGGGGTTAAAGTAGAAGGGGTCCAGGGCCTGATCAGTTCCGCTCGCGGACGACGCGTAGCGGCGGGCTTCCTCGAGGGCGTCCAGGCCTTCGGCGAAGGCGTCGGCCAGGGCCGAGGCGAGGCCAGCGAGCGCTCCTTTGCGCGAGCCGGGCAGCACGACGATACGGGGAGCGAGGGCTTCAAGCGCTTGCGGATCCATCTCCGCGTAGCAGCCGGTGACCACGATGACGGCGTCGGGCGAGCGCCGGAGGGCCAGGCGCATTTCCCGCCGCGCCTTCTGCTCCGCCTTGCTGGTAACGGTGCAGGTATTGAATATTACCACGTCGGCCGCCTGGCCGAAATCCGCGAGGGCCGCGCCGGCGCTTACGAAGGCGGCAGCCGCGTTTTCCGACTCGCTCTGGTTGAGCCTGCAGCCGAAGGTGCGGAAGGATACGCTATAAGGGGCCATAGCGCCTAATTCCGCGCGCGGGCGAGCACCCGCTCCCTGCCCTGCTTGGCGTCCAGCGACGCGGGGTCCAGTTTCAGGGCCTGCTCGTAGGCTTCGGTGGCATAGGCCCACTCGCCGTTCTTCTCGCGCGCGTAGCCGAGCCTGGCCCACCAGCGGGCGTTGTTGCCCTCGTACTGGACGGCGGTGCGAAGGGAAATATCGGCATGGCTCCAGCGTTCCTTGCGAAGGTATATTTCGCCCATGAAGTAATAGACGAGGCCCATGCGCGAGCCGTCGGGCAGAAGGTTTATATAGCTTTGGAAATGGGCCAGCGCCTGGTCGTTCTTGCCCTGGAAATAGGCTGCCTCGCCCATCACCTCGATAATGCGGGGATCGCGGCGTACCCGTTCAAAGGCGCGCGTAGCGTAGAGCTCGGCGTCCGCGTAACGGCCCAGCGAGAGCAGGCTCCAGCCGAGCACCACGTAGGATTCGATGTTGGCGGGATTGGCGTCGAGCTCGGCCATGCACAGCACGCGGGCTTCTTCGTACCTGCCTTCGCGGAATAGCTTGAGGGCATCGGGCTTAGCCTGGGCAAGCGCGCCAAGGGCGGCGCAGAGGAGCATAAGGCCGGCAAGGACTAAGCGCCTAGCGGGCATCCTTGGTTCCCGTCATGGTGCAGGCGCCGTTAAAATGGCATCCGGGCTCCATGGTGAGCTCGGCGGCGCGCACGTCGCCGTTTACCGTACAGGAAGCGAAGAGCTCGACCCTGCCGCTGGCGATGATATTGCCTTTGACGAGGCCCCGGACGGTCACGTTGCGGGCCTGTATGTCGGCCTCTACGACGGCTCCGTCGTCCACGTGCAGGTCGCTTTCGGTGCGCACGCTGCCCGATACGCGGCCCTTGATCATAAGCGGTTCTTTAAAGGCGAGCGTGCCGGTGAAAACTACGTCTTTGGCGAGTATGGTTTCGAGGGTATCCTCGTCTACGGCGGTCAGGGTTATGTCGCTCATGGTTTCTCGATGATACGATTTTAGCCGCGTATTGGCAAGCAGTTAAACAAGGCCGCGAGCTCTTCGGGGCTTAAGGCCTCCGCCCTGCTGTCCATGGAAAGGCCCGCCTTGAGCGCCGCGTCGGCGGACTGTTCGTCGGTCCAGCCGGCGGCCTTCAGGTTGTTCCTGAGGGTCTTGCGGCGGGACGAAAACGCCGCCCGCGTAAAGTTGGTAAAGTCCTTGCGGCCGGCGCAGGGTATGGGGTCTTTGCGCTCGCGCATGACGACCACGGTGGAGGTGACGCGCGGCTGCGGCCAGAATACCCCCGGCGGCAGGTCAAAGGCCAGCTTGACGGTATAGGCCGATTGGCAGAGCACCGTAAAGGCGGCGTAGTTCTTGGTGCTGGGTCGGGCCGCCATGCGCTGCGCGGCTTCTTTCTGCACGGTGAACACCATAAGCGGAGGCCGCGCGCCGCCTTCTATAAGCGCGGCGATAATGGCGCCCGCGGCATTGTAAGGCAGGTTGCCGAATACCCGCGCGGGCTTTCCGCTGGCCGCGATGGCCTCCGGCCAGGTGCGCACGAAGTCCCCCTCGAAGAGCTCAAAGCCCGGAACGGCGCCGTAAGCCTCCCGCACGAAACTCGCGAAGCCCCTGTCTATCTCGAAGGCGCTCAGGCTGCAACCGGCGAGGAGGGCTTCCCGCGTCATGGCTCCCGCGCCCGGGCCGACTTCCCAAACGCGGCTGCCCGCCTCCGCCTCCAGGAGGGACAGGATGCGCCTGCGCTGCGCGCCGGCCACGAGGAAATTCTGGCCGAAGCGCTTTTGCATGGCGAAGCCCAGGCGCTCGAGCAGGGCGCCCAGCTCCCGCGGCGAATCGTAGTCCACGGGGCAGGGTATGGGGCCCTGGTCGGGCGGCGGGGAAGCGGACGCTAGCATAGGGCATAGCATACACGACTGCGCCGGCGAGGGCAACGACGCAGGCTATAGGCAGGGCAGGGAAGCGCCCCTCGGCGTCCGCCTGTACAAGTATGGCCGGCGCCCGGGAACCAAAGTCCATGAGGCCGGCGAGCAGATCGTGGATGAGCCCGCACGCGGAGACGGACGCCCAGGAGAGCGCGGGCAGGAGGGCGGGCAGGAGAGCCCGAGCGAGCGCGAGCGCCGCCGCGAAGCCCAGTCCCGCGTACATGAGCGCGGCAACGAGCGGCGCGGCAGCCAAGGATACGAGCGGCGCGGCCAGGTTAAGCCTGCCGAAAACCGCCAGGCCCAGGGGCGCGGCGAAGGCGAGCGCGGCCAAGCCCGCCGCCGCGCTCCCGGCCAGGGCCGGCGGCAGCCAGCGGCTCAGCGAAAAGGCGTAGCTTTCGCGGTAAAGCGCTATGCCCAGCGCGGCCAAATAGGAGAATTGGAAGGATAAATTCCTAACGCTTACCGGATCCAGCGCCTGGGCGGCGATAAAGGCCAAGGCGATTATGGCATAGGCCGGCTGAGGCCTGTCCGCGGCGAATGCCGCCGCGCCCAGCCAGAACATAAGGGCGGCGCGGGCCACCGAAGGGCTGGGCCCCGCCAGCCACACGAAGGCGGCCACCAAGAGGCAGGAGGCGGCCTTGGCCTTAAAAGGCCCCAGGAGCGGCCCAAGGATGGAGGCCGCGAGCAGGGCAAGGATGGAGAGGTGCTGGCCGGACAGGGCGAGGATGTGCGCGCAGCCTGCGTCCCGGAAAGCCTGCCCAAGCTCGGCATCCAGGTCGTCCCGCACGCCTATGATAAGCGCCTCAAGGAGGGGACCCGCCCTTCCGCCCGCCTCCTTAAAGGACGCCAGGAGCGACTGCCGCGCGTTAAAGCGGAAGAGTTCAAAAGCCGGCGCGGCCTGCGCGAGCCCTATGTCGCCGGCCTCGACAAAGATCGGCTTTCGGTCTTCCGCCCGCGGCTTGAGGGCCAAGCCAAGCTCGGCCGCCGTTATGCCCCCCGTATCCGCGCGTATTGCGGAGCCGCGGGGCAGGGCCTTGCCGCCGCGCGCATATACCTGCAGCGCGCCTCGGGCCGAGGCCCAAGCGCCGTCCTCTCCGTACACGGAGCTTAAGGCCAGCTCATAGAGCCGGTAGCCCTTCGCGCTCAGCCGCCCGTCTCCGCTAAGCCTGCCCTCGAGCGCAAGGATGGTCGCCGAGCCGGATGGGCTAAAGGCCCCGCCGGCCATAGCGCTTTTTTCCATCCTAAGCGAGCCCAGGGCTCCCAAAGCCAGGCCCAGCGAACAGGAAAGGAGCACAGCCAGGGCCTTCCGAAGCCTAATGCGCGCCCGAGCATGGGCTGATCGCAGGGCGGCGTTCGAGGCGAAGGCGGATAAAGATCGGGAGAGCGGGGCCACGCTCAGCGCCCCGAGCATACACAGGCCGGCCAGCCCGTAGAGCAGGCGCTGCGAGGAGGCGCTATAGGCTAGATAGAGGCCCGGCAGCGAGGCGGAGGCTATATATACTGCCGGAATGGCGGGTTTGATCGCGGGCGCTTCCACGCGTCATGTACGGCCCCCGGGCGGGCTTTCGCTTGCGGGAGGCTCGCCTATAGTAAGCGCTTTACCAGCGGAGCTTTTGGAGGGCGTCCCTGGCCGCGCGCTTAACCGACTCGGGATACTGCAGGTATCCTATATACAGAAGATAGTCAAAGGCGTTTTTATCGCCGAGGGCGCCTAAGTTATTAACCACCGCAAGGGTAATCTGCTCGTCATAGGTCTTGCCCTGTTCGGTCTCGGTGTTAACGAGCTGCAAGAAGAGGGAAAGGGCTTGCGAGGCTTCCGGCGTGCCCATGGCGCCGAGCAGGGCTATGGATTCGAGGAAATTCGATTTGGAAACCTGGCCGCGGTTGTATTGCAGCTGAAAATCATAGAAATGCCGCACGGCAAGGGCCGAGGCCTTCTGCCATTTGAGCCTGGTCAGCTCGCTGGCGGCGAGGGTTCGCAGCTCGGTGATAAGCAGCTGATCGTTCGGGGAGGGGCTCTGCATGGCCACGCCTACGGAAAGGGCCGCTTCCGCCAGCTCGCCGCGCTTTTCGTCGGGAAGGGCATCCGTTTTTATGCCCGCCTTCAGCGCGGCGAGCTTCTCGGCGGGGCTGTTGCGCCGGACTACCGCGGACAGGAAGGACGCGTAATCGCCTTCAAGCGATGCCATGGCCACGGATGCGCGGTCGCTTACGGCTTTATTTATGTTGGCCACGTACACGGCGAACAGGAAGGGAAAACTCGATTCGTCGCCCAGCCTGCCAAGCGCGTACACGGAGGCGTCGAGGACGGGAAGGTCGGGCTGTAAGCCCGATTTAAAGAGCGACACCTGGGAATCCACGAAGGCATTAAGCTCGAGGAGTATGGAGGCGTTGCCCTTGGCTATATCGGCCAGGGCCATCAATATGGGTACCCGTATGGTGTTTTCCCGGAAAGCCCGGAACAGGTTCCACAGATTGTCCGCGGCGGGAGCGTAGGCGGTCTTCTTGAGCATAGTGACCGATATGACCGCTATGTCGCGGATAAGCATATCGCTGCCGATTAAGGTAGCGTTGCTTAGCACGAATTGAATGGCGGTGTCGTAGAGCGGGCCGAGGTTCGCGCCTTCATAGGCGGAGGCTTCTTTAAGAAGCTCTAATTTAGTGCCAAGGGAGGAACGCGCGAAATTGCGCCTATAGGTATCGATCAATTCATTGGCGTCCTGCGCCATAGCGCCCGCGAAGGCGGCAAGAAGCAGGACCGCGCTTAACGCCCAAATCTTTCGCATCATTCCCCCGTAACTCTAGTCTAGCCCGAGAACGCCCTGCCGTCCAGTTCGGGCAGGACATCGTCGACCGGGCCCGGATGTACATTATACACCTGGGCGCGGATAAGGTTACGCATGCGCGGGCTGGGAGGAACGGCCTCGACGTGGAGCACGGACTGGTTTTTTTCCACGTCATACTCCAGGGAACGCACCGTCCCGCTCATAACCACCTGCTCGTCGCCAAAGAAAAATTGCGTCTTGACGAGCAAGCCTATGCGGGCCTTGCCGCCTATGAGCACCGCCACGCCATCCTCCGATAAATCCTGCAGCACGCATTTCATGCCCGGCACGCGTTCGGGCTTTTCATACGCGCCTTCAAGGCGCTTAAGGAGGTACAGGAAGGCGGGCACGCGGGAGCGTAGCCGCAGCGATTTGCGTTTCTGCGTGCGCAGGAGCGATTCGGAATGGCCTATCTGCAGCACGGGTATGTTGCGTATGCGCAGGTCTTCGAGCACATAGCTGTCGAACACGTAGCCCGCGTCTTCCTGCCGCCAGAAATACACGGAAACCCGTATGCCCTTCCATTGGAAGCCGGGCGGCACCTTGCCTCCCACGGGATAGGACACCACGAGATAACGGTCGTTGGAGTCTATGACCGTGGAATTATAGACGCCCAGGCCCTGCACCAGGATGCGTATGCGCTGGTTGGAGCGTACTGCCCGCGAGGAGCGTATGCCCAAATGGTATTTCGGCTGATCGAACTCGAGCTTCTTGCGGAATTCATAGAGCTTTTC
>JBFZES010000210.1:0-17775 GCA_041306725.1 Spirochaetaceae bacterium
CTTATATTCCTGGGCACCGAGGATACTCGCTGGAAACTGTACGCGTAGGCTGCCACATAGAGGCCGCCCGGGAGTTGCTGCCCTTCGCGGGCGCGCCTGGCGGCGTGCAAGGACGAAAGGAAACGGTCATAATAGCCTTTGCCGCGGCCTAAGCGCCCGCCGTCGAGGTCGAAGGCGAGGCCTGGGGCCATGACCAGGCATGTGAGCCCGGACAGGGCTTCCATGCCCAGCGCCTCTAAGGCGGCCGGAGGCGCGGGTATATCCCAGCGGTCGCGAGGCCAGCCGCGCCAACCGCCGTCAAGCTCCACGAATTCGATATCGTCGCCCGCCATGCGGGGCACGGCAACGCGCTTGCCCGCGGCCAGGGCGGCGTCTATGGCGGGCGCGCTGTCTATCTCGTCGCGCATAGAGAGGAAGGCCAGTACCATATCGGCGGGGGCGTAGGCCTCGAGCGCCGCGAAGGACGCGGAGGCCGCCGCGCTGCGCTTCGCGCGCTCGGCTCCCTCCACGCCCCGCAGGCGCTCCTTCATCTCGGCGCGCAGGGCGGCCTTCTTGGCTCCCTTTTCTTCCCAGGCAAGCCTGTCGTGATCGTCTATATCGCGCGCGTCCCAGGGATAGCACACCCATTTATCGGCTATATCGAGGCCTGACAAATACAGGGCTACCTCTTCGGGCATGGCCCCGCGCTTTTCCTTGAGCTTATTGTGTATGACCGCCACCGCTATGGAGGCGGGGCCGTGGGCAAGGAGCTCGCGCACGCAATACTCGAGGGTGGCGCGCGAATCGTCCACCTCGTCCACCAGCAGTATGCGCTTGCCGCGCAGCTCGCGCTCAGCCTCCTCTATCCACTGCACCTTGCGCGGGTTGGCGGTAGGCTTGTTGTCCTTGTCGTAGTACGCGACGCCGACGGTGAGTATGGGGCGGTCTATGAAGGTGCGGAGCATGCGGGCGGGAATGAAGCCGCCCGAGCCTATGGCGACGATGACGTCGGGATCGTAACCCGACGACCTTATGCGGCCGGCTAACGACTTGACCGTGCGATGGATATCCTGGTAGGTGAAGCGGTACTTTTCCATTGAAGGATGATATACAGACCCGGCCTTTAGCGCAAGTATTGCTTGCCAGAGCGTCGTTTCTTACGTAGTATGATACGCGTGAGTAACGAACAAGAATCTGACCTCGTACACGATAACATAGGCGAGATGTCGCGCGTGCTGGCCGCGGCAGCGGACCCCGCCCTTATCGAGGACTTCCTCTACAGCCTCTTCACCCAGGCTGAGGCCGACGAGATAGCCAAGCGCTGGGCCCTGGTTAAGCGCATAGCGGAGGGCATACCCCAGCGGGCCATAGCCGAGGAGCTCAGGCTCTCGCTCTGCAAGATAACCCGCGGCTCCCGCGAGCTTAAGAAAGACGGCTCGGCCTTCAAGCGCATGCTCGAGATAGCCGGCTACGAAGTGATCGAGAAGAAGCCCCGCAAACGCCCTTGACCGGGCGCTCATAACCGGGCGCGCCGCGGCCTTCGCCGCGGCGCCTACCCATCGGCCCTTAGGCCTCTACGCTCGCCGCTATGATCACCACGTCCTCTTTGGGCACGTCCTGGTGGGGGATACGGTTACCCGTAGGTACTTTGGCTATGGCGTCGACGACGTCCATGCCCCGCGTGACCGCGCCAAAGGCGCAGTAGCCCCAGCCCGAAGCGTCCTTGGAGCGATAGTCCAGGCGCTTGTTATCCACCAGGTTAATGAAGAACTGGCTCGTTGCGCTGTGCGGGTCGTTGGTGCGGGCCATGGCT
The DNA here is from genome assembly GCA_041306725.1 of Spirochaetaceae bacterium. Lineage (GTDB taxonomy): Bacteria > Spirochaetota > Spirochaetia > Treponematales > UBA12059 > UBA5200. Next base: position 1,793 of record JBFZES010000210.1, read on the forward strand.
ATGCTGCCTCGCGCGTTGGACACGCCGTTATCGGCCTCGTTCTTGATGGGCTTGCCGTTGTCCTTCTGGTCCATGCCCGGCACGAAGCCGCCGCCCTGTACCATGAAGCCTGGTATGACGCGATGGAATATCGTGCCGTCATAGAAGCCCGCTTTCACGTAGCCTACGAAATTCTCCACCGTGGCGGGGCTCTTGTCGGCGAATAATTCTATGGCGAACTCGCCCAGGCTGGTCTTAAATACGGCTACCGGATTTGCCACGGAGCCCTCCTTCAAAAAGTGCCGGATATGCGCGGAAAGCCTAACGGCTCCGCTGGGGCAGGATAGCCCGCCGCGGGTATCCGGCGCAAGGCGTCATTCGCCGCCAACGCCGCGGCGATCGCGATCGAGTATCGCGCTTTACAGCCTTAATCGAAGAGGCATACAATGGCGCAGTACTAACGCGGAGGACGCCATGACGAAGGTATTATCGCTTGGAGGATCTATCGTAGCCCCGGACGGCCCCGACGCCGCGTTCCTGAGGGATTTTTCCGCCCTGGCTCGCTCATGGCTCGAGAAGGAGCTGTCCAGGCGGCTCATCCTTGTAGTGGGCGGCGGAGGCCCCGCCCGGGCCTGGCAGAAAGCGTACCGCGAAGCGGCGGCGAGCCCCGACGCCGACGCGCAGGACTGGATAGGCATCATGGCCACCAGGCTTAACGCCCAGCTCGTGCGCAGCATGTTCCTGGATCTCTGCCCCCACGAGGTGGTCGTGGACCCTACGGCCGTGACGGTATTCGGCGGCAGGGTGCTCGTGGCGGCAGGATGGAAGCCCGGCTTCTCCACCGATTACGACGCGGTAGTGCTCGCCGAGCGCTTCGGCGCCCAAACCGTGGTGAACCTGTCCAATATAGCCAAGGTGTATAGCGCCGATCCCAAGCTCGACCCGGGCGCCAAGCCCATAGACGCTATATCCTGGGCGGACTTCAGGGTTTTGGTGGGCGACGAGTGGCTGCCTGGCAAGAACGCGCCTTTCGATCCCGTGGCTTCAAAGCGCGCCGAGGAGCTCGGGCTTAAAGTGATTTGCGCGGCCGGGCGAGACTTGGGCAATTTAGCCGCCATACTCGACGACGGCCCTTATCACGGCAGCCTGATAGGCGCGTAGCCTCGGCGAGGGCTAAACGCGGGATGCTACTCTATGCCCTCCAGCATCTTGCCGTAGCGGCTCGCGTAGTCTTCCTCGCCAAGCTCCAGGGCAAGCTCGCGGAGCTCGCGCAGCACGCGTTCCGCGTCGCGGTCTTTGCCCAGGGCCAGCCAGAGACCAAAGGACCTGCGGTAGTACTCAAAGGCTTTCTCCGCCAGTCCCGCCCGGCGGGACAGGCGCCCTAAGGCCTCAAGGTCGGCTCCTATGCCCAGGCTGTTTTCGGCGGTCTTATCCGCCGCGAGGGCCTGTTCGGCCCAGCGCAGTGCCTCTTCGATCAGGCCCTGCGCATAGGCTACCGACGCGAGCACGTAACGGTTCGTGCCCAGCACCGACCAGCGCTTCGCGCGCTCGTTGGCCTGTTCGGCCTTAAGCAGGTAGCCGGTAGCGCCCTTTAAATCGCCGCGGGCTACCGACACCACGCCGCGGTTATGCGCCACGACGGCCCATACCGCGTCATTGGCGGGCGCCAGCCGCTCCGCCTCCACGAGGTAGCTTTCCGCCTCTTCGAGCCTAGAGCGCGTGTAGTAAAGCTCGCCGAGATTGGACAGGCTCTGCGCTATGAGCGCGGGCTTGCCGTAAGGCCTCCCGTCGCGCAGAGCGTCGGCGAATTCGCGCTCCGCGTCGTCGAGCCTGCCCAAGGCAAGGTGGGTCCTGCCTAAGGCGTTCCGGGCCACGATCACGCCCTCGACGTTATCGACCGACAGGTTCAGCTCCAAGGCCTCGCCGTAAAACTGCAGGGCGGACAGGTATTGCCCCTTAAAAAAGAAATCGTCGGCCAGCTTGGCGTAATCGGCCGCCTCGTTCTTGAGCGCCACCGTATCCACGGCCTTTTTCGGCGCTGAGGAACAGGCGCCGGCCGTCAGGCACAGCGCTAGCGAAACGGCAATGGAAAACGCCGCGCGGAGGCCGCGATGACGATGACTGGGCCTCATTCAAAGCTCCCTTCCCGCATGCTGCCATACAGGCTGTCCTGGTACGCGCGCTCGGGGACGCCGCCGCGAATGAGCGGGTTGTTCTTCACGCCCTCCAGCACGTCCTGCGCCTGCTGTATAGCCGTGCGCGTCTCGTTGAGCACCGCGGATATCTTGGGCATCTCGCCGTTTAAGCCCGTCACTATGCCCTGGAGGCTGCGCACGCTGGTCTCCACCTCCGCCACTATGCTCATGACGCGCTTATAAAGCGCGTCGTTATCGTCTAGGAAAGTCTTGATGGAACCCTTAGGGTCAAGCAGCTTGGGCACGAGACCGGTCGGATCCCTGATGGCCTCGGTGGTGGCCGCGAGGTTGTTGCTTATGGCCCCTACGTCGGCGGTGACCACCTGGAAGGCGAGCAGCAAGCTGGACACCTGGTCCAGGAGGCCCGCCGTGCGGGTCTGCACGTCGGCTACTATATCGTCAACGCGGTCGGCCATGACGGGCAGGCGAGAAGCCGCGCCGCTTATGTCGTCGACTATGGCGCCGAGCGGCCCCGCGCTCTGCCCGGCTATGGCCCTGTTCACGTCGGTAAGGGTGCGGTTAATGGTGACCATGACCTTATTCACGTTCTCTAAGAGCGGGTTCACATTGGCTAGGAGCCGCGTGATCGTATCGTCTTTGGGCGGTATATCGACGAGTTCCTGCTCTATATTCGCCAGCCCCGCAGGCGAGTCCGCGGTTGGTATGTACTCTTCCTCTTCAAGGAGCCTATCGCCGCGCCCCGGATGGAACAAAAGCTGAGAGCCCAAGCCTATGGGGGATACGGTCAGCTCAAGGATAGAAAATTCGCGTACCAGATTGCGATAGGTATCGTAAATGTGGAATTCCGCGTCCACCGCGTTATCGGCGTTCAAGGTTATGCGGTTGATCTTGCCGACGACGAAGCCCTTCATGATGATGGACGTGCCCGGCGATACGCCGGTAGCCGACTGGAACACGGTCCTGTAGCGGTAATCCTTGGCGAACCAGCGCTGGTTTGCCCCGACCAGGACCACGATAAGCGCGAAAATGACCACGGCGATAACGATAAACAGGCCGACTATCTGATCCGCGTACTTAATCTTGAACTTCATGATACTCCCCGCCTGCTTTGCTTAGCCCGAAGCCCGCGGGCGCGCAGCCTGGCAAGCTTCAATTCAGGCTCCTTCTCCGCCCTGGAAAGGGTATCCTCGTAGCCGCCGAAGGCCACGACGACGCCGTCCTTAATGATACCCAGCATATCCGCGTAGCGATAGGCGAATTCCGAGTTATTGGTAACGAGGACGATAGTTTTGCCCCGCTCCTCAAGCTCGGCGATCAAGGCGAAGAGCTGCTCAAGGCCGTCCTCGTCAAGGTTCGTGCCTGGGTCATCCATAAAAACGATATCCGGGTCATGCACCACCGCGCGGGCTATGGAGGCCATCTTCTGCTCCCCCGTGGACAGGTCCGCGGGGCGCAGGGCCATGCCCTCTTCGTAGCCAAGGCGCTTAAGCGCCATACGCACGGCCTCGGCAACTTCGCTCTGCCCCATCCAGGGTTTATGCACGCGCAGGGGCATAGACACATTGTTCAAGATACTCGTGTTAGCCCAGAGCGCCGCGTCCTGGAATATAAAGCCGCTATGGGCCCTGAATTCCGCCTCGTCCTTCTTCGCGAACTTGGCCATGTCCTTGCCCAGGTATTCCACGCTGCCCGAGCTTGGCACTAAAAGCCCCGCCGCCGCCTTAAGCAGGGCGCTCTTGCCCGAGCCCGTAGCCCCGAGCAGCACGCTCGTGCTCGCCTGCGGAAAGGCTATGCTCACGCCCCGCAAAAGCTCATAGCCGCCCGAACTCGCGTACACGCCCTTGAGCTCTATGGCAGGCGCCGGGCCAGCCGGCTTATCGGCCTCAGGCATACTGCACCAAGGTCACGAGCACGTCCGCGACGATTATGAGTATGAAGCTCTGCCCCACGGCCCGTATGCCGGCTACCGGTATCTCCGTGCTCGAGCGGTTCACCGAGAAGCCCTGATAGGTGCTCACTACGGAAACGATAATGCCGAACACGAAGGCCTTAAAGAGCCCCCAGAATATGTCGCTTATGGTCAGGAGGGATAAGAGCTTGCCTAAGTACTCCGATACCGGGGTGGGATTGACGATCTGCACCACCACGAACGAGCCTAAGAGCCCGAAAAGGTTGAAATAGACGGTCAATATGACCATGGATACGACGACGCCTATGAAACGCGGCACCACGAGATAGGATATAGGATTGAGGCCTACGGATAGGTACGCCTCTATCTCGTGGTTTACCACCATGCCGCCTAACTCGGTGGCAATGGCCGTGCCGGAACGGGCGGTAATAACGAAGGCGGTCAAGAGCGGCCCCAATTCGCGGGTAATGACGATGATTAAGATAGTATACATGAGCTGGCTCTGCCCGAACTGCGGCAATAGGCTCGACCCTATCACGTTGATGGCGGCCCCTATGGCCACGGCCATGATGGCGTTTATGGCAAGGGCCTCATAGCCGGTAAAGAGTATCTGGTTGATGAGCACCTTATAGCCCACCTGGCTGCGTTTGAAAAAACGCAGGGTCTCCTTTATGACGTCATAAAAGAAGCCCAGGCCATAGAGGAGGGTTGAGGCTCGTTCTCTCGTCGATCTGCCCAATGAGCTTAGGATATTCATGGCATTCGCTCTTACTATCGGCCAAGCTAAGGCTCTTTTCAACCGCATAGCGATTAACGGATAGCTTCGCTTGAGAAAATTCGTTATTATAGACCCTGGATCAAGGCAATCGCCGCCTTATTGGGACGATTGGGCGGGTGCCCGCAGGGGACCCGAATGAAGCCATGGAGGAAACGCATGACCACGCAAGCCGCATTTAGGGATGATTACGCTCCGGGAAACCTGGAAGCCCTCAAACAAGGCGCTATAGACAGGCTCACCGAAGCCTTCGCTCAGGACATCATAAGCATGGACGAGTATGAGCGCCGCGCCGGCCTTGCCAGCGCCGCTAATAAAGCGTCCGAGCTAGAACTTTTGACCCTAGACCTGCCGCAAGTTCGGCAGGCGGCCACGCCGGCATCCAGGAAGCAGGCGCGCTCCGAGCCCGCTCCCATGGGGCGGCGCAATTACGATCTCGTAGGCTCGCCCGCCGTTACCACCGGCTGCATCATGGGCGACCGGAACATGACCGGCAACTGGCTCACGAGCGACCGCGTATCGAGCTTCACCGTTATGGGCTCGACTAAGCTTGACCTTCGCGACGTGGACCTGCCCCCCGGCCCCGTCCGCATCGAGGTGTTCACCCTCATGGGCGATACCAAGATCATCGTTCCCCGGGACCTGCCCGTACGCATGAGCGCCTTCTCCCTGATGGCGGACAGCAGGATAGACCGCAACGTCAATCAGCAGACGCGCGGCGCCGAATGCTGGGTCGAGGTATCGGGCTTCATCATGATGGGAGACGTAAAGGTCGTGGCGGCCGACTAGATCTTATCGATGAGCATGGAGCACTTACCCGACGGTATGGGCAGGGTCTTCTTCTTCTTGCCCAATACGTTTATCGTAAAGTAGTACAGCTTCTCGGACTCCATGTGTATTTCCCAGCCGCGTCCGCTATTGTTGGACAATATGGTCACCATATTACGCTTTAAGCTGAGGTTTTCTATGCCCATGATCTCGAGGTTGGGGATAATCCAATCCACGGTCTTGCGCGGCAGCGACACGGCCAGCCCTATGATGTTCTCTATGACGAGGGCTACCGTGGCGAGGCCCGCGAAGGCCAGGTACTGCGGCCGCGGCCAGTCGGGCCTATCGGGCCACACGGCCCTGCCCTCATTCTGCGGCTGATAGGCCTCCCACAGAGTCTGGTGCCGCTCGCCGTTGGGATGGGCGGAGTCCAGGATAAAATAGAGGTGCCGTATGGCGCAGTCACGGGCGAGTTCCCACTGGTTGTATTTCTCGAGCCCCTTGATGACCATGTAGGTAAAATGCGGCAGCACCGAGCCATTGTAGCCCATGCCGCGCTTGTCGTAGTGCTTGTCGTCGGCGCTCATGGTGGGAAAGGGGTTCTCGGTGCCGAAGCTCTCCGGATCGGTAAGCTTGGCTATGAGGGCCTCGGCCCGTTCCTCATTGGGTATTTCGGCGAGCAGCGGCCAAAAGCCCCCTATGGTCTTGCAAGGCAGCTGATGCTCGGCCGCGTCCACGTCGAAATAGAAGCCCTTCTCGTGGTTCCACATCATGTTGTTGATGCGGGTCTTCAGCGAAAAGTAGTTGCGCTTGTATTGGAAGCTTATTTCCTTGTCGTTGAGTATATCGCCGAGCGCGGACATATAGAGCGCGTTGATAGCCATGGCCGCGTTGAAATCGACGAGGTATTTGGCGTCGGCTCGCGTAGGGTTGGGCATGCCGGTGGCCGCCACGGGCACCTCGAAGAGGCCGTTGGCGCGCTTGAAGCGCGCTTCTAGCCATGCGTAATAGCGCTGGAGGGCCGGCATGACCTCTTTAACGCGTTTCTTATTGGCGCTTTTATGGTAAAGGTTGTATTCGGCCCAGGCAAAGAGCGGCAGGGACACGCCGTCGGGGTTTTCCGGATCTTCTATCGGCTCGCCGCTTTCTACGTCATAGGCCCAGCGTATGGCTCCATCCGCTTCCTGCTTGGAATAGAGCGCATCGAGGCCATTGGACGCCGCGTATATGCGATTGGAATAGACTAAGAAAAACGACGAAAAAATCGACTCGTGCTGGTCGAGCCTGTTTTGGGGAGGATAATAAAAAAACTTCCCGCCCCCTATGCCGCTTGAAGCGCCGCCGCTAGTCCAGTAGTCGGCAATCCAAGCCCAGGTACGGTCATACACGTCCACGAAATCCTGATCATAGAAATGGATCCGCGGAAAATCCTTCTTATTCAAGGGTAGCGCTCCCCTTTGTTAGCCAATGCGTAGATATGTACAAAACGCAAAGCGTTTCAAAGCTTTTCTTAAGGATGGAGGAAGACAGAGATAGAATATAATCGGCCTTCTCCATTTTGTCAAATTCAAAGAGGGCGTATCGCCTACTTTTACCCTTGATTTTTCCCCTGGTATCAGTAAACTTAATGTCAAGGAGTTTCATTGAATGGTTTGGGGGCAACGGCCCCGCATAGCTCTTCGATGGCGATAAGGAGGCCTTTATGGATACTCCGCCCCTCCTGTATTGACCGGGCCTGCCGGTCGATTGGACCCTCCTAAAAGGGCCGTTGCGCTAGCTTTCTAGAACCGGCGAGGACCTCGCTCGTACGGTTCCATATAAACGCCTTTTTGAAGGCGTTGCCCCCTTGATTGAGGGGCACATAGGGCCGCCCTTATCGAAGGGTGGCCCCTTCTTTGCGGCTAGTCCCCGATTATTGTTCCTGGCAAGTAAAGGATGGAGCCCTAAAGGCCGAGACTCAAAGCGATGATAATAACCTTGTTCAGGCCGAGCGATGGCGGGCCCATACGCTACTACACGATACACGACAGACAGCCTCTGCTCACCGACCGATTCGCCCTGACGGTAGCCTGGCGCATCGGCGATGGCCGAGAGCGCGAAAAAATTTACGGCTTTGATACGCTTGCCGCTATGGACAAAAAGATACGCGAACTCTTCGGGCGCAGGCTGCGGGCAGGCTACAAGCTGCTGTATAGCTTCATGCGGGAAAAACCATCCGCCGGCATGCCGGATTCGCTGCTCGCCGCCCAAAAGGTACCGGCGAAACGGGCGGGCGGCCAAGCCCTGCCTTAGTCCCTATCAAGGCCGGGCGGCTGCATGCGCTCCATATCGATGAGCTGTTCCGCCAGTTTCCTAACGTTCTCCCTTAGCTTGAATATGCAATCGGTTATGAGCGCCTGTCCCTTGGCGACGTCCTCGGCGAACGCGCGGCAGCTTGGCGCGCCGCAGGAGCCGCAGTCGAGACCGGGCAGCGAGGCGAGCACTTGCTCCATTTCCTCCATCATTATCATGGCCTTGAGCATATCGGGGTCCAGGCGCAGCGCCGGGCGCGCCGATACGCCCTCTTCCCACGAGAGCACGAGGCCCTCCGTGGCCACGGGAGAGGGCCGCGCCTCAAGCCCGGCTATGCGCCGCTCTCGGGCCCGTATGCGGGCCCGCGCTATGTAAGGATTTTCCACGGTAAGCGGCCCACCGACGCAGCCGGCGGGGCAAGCTAATGCCTCAATAAAGGCCACGTTGCGCAGCTTGCCGTTCTCCAGGGCCTCCAGCACGCCTATAACGTCGGCTATGCCGCTTACGGATATGCCGCGGGGATTTCCCACCGCGTCGCTCTCGCCGTCTATATGGGCCCAGGCTATGCCCCGGTGGCCAGCGTGCCCTATAGGCCTCTCCTCCACGCTCGGCAGGACGTTGCGAAGGGCCAGGTACACGTCCTTGATGCCTATGACGCCGTCTACGGCGGACACGCGCGCGCCCTGAGGATAGCGGGACACGGTTACCTTTGCCGCGCAGGGCGATATAAAGAATACGCCCACATCGGAGCGCCCCGGGTACAGGCGCTCCTTGACTATGCGCGCCGCCGCTTCCATGGGAGAAAGCACGGGCACCAGCTTGTCGAGCAGGCTCGGAAAGCTCACCTGCAGAAGCTTTACCACCGCGGGGCAGGCCGACGATATCCATGGCCCCTCGCCCTCGGCCGCGGCCATCCAATCGGCCGAAGCCTTAGCCACGAGCTCCGCCGCCCAGGCGACCTCCACGACGTCGCTGAAACCCAGCGCGAGCAAGCCGCCCAAGATACGGTCTATGGTGTATTTTTCGTCGAACTGGCCATAGAGCGTAGGCGCCGGTATGGCTACGCGAACAGGAAAGCGCTCAAGGGCGGCCAAGGGGTCTGAAAGGGCTTTTTTAGCGCCGTGGGGGCACACCCGAATGCACTCGCCGCAATCGATGCAGCGGTCGTCCATGATGGAGGCCCTGCCCTTGCGCACCCGTATGGCCTCGGTGGGGCAATAGCGTATACAGGTCGTGCAGCCCGTGCATTTAGCCGGGTCAAGGGTTACCGAATGAAAGGTAGCGCCATCCACGTTAATCTCCCCTGGTCGCCTTCAGCTTTATGACTATGGTGACGGTGGTGCCTCGGCCCAGCGCGGTTTCTATATGCAGATCATCGGCATTGCGCTTTATATTGGGCAGGCCCATGCCCGCGCCGAAGCCCATCTCGCGGGCGCTTTCGGGGGCGGTGGAAAAGCCCTCCTGCATGGCCAGGTCAAGGTCCGCTATGCCAGGCCCCCGGTCAGCCAACACGACCGTTACCCGTTCAGGGCTTATCTCCGCCTCGGCTATGCCGCCTCCCGCATGGATGACCATGTTTATCTCGGCTTCATACATGGCCACGGCCACGCGCTTAATCTCCGCGGGATCTATGCCCAAACGGCCCAAGGCCCGCTTTACTTCGGTACTCGCCCGTCCGGCCAGCGACAGATCATCGCCAGGGACTTCATAATGCAGTTTCACGGCGCTTACTGTATGTCCCGGGTGCCGCCCGAGCGCAGTCCCGCCTCATAAAGGCGGCCGCACGACAGGAACATGGAATACTTCGTGGCTATTACGGCCATGCCATTAGCCTGGGCTTCCTGCACCATATCCTTAGGCGGCTTTTTGCCGCGCACGAACACGATTACCTTAATGTCCATCATGTCCGCAGTACGGATGGACTGCGGATTTAAGAGCCCCGTCAGCAAGACTACGCCCTCTTTGACGAAGGCCATGACATCGGACATGAGGTCGGCGCCGCAGGCGGCCTTGATATCGGTATCCAGGAGCTCTTCCCCGGTAAGAAGCACGCCTTCAAGGGTGCTGACTATGTCCCGTACGGTCATGGCGATTCATCCTATCGGTACAAAAAGAGATAATACAGCTTAGCATGGCGCCAGCGGCTGGGCAAGCTCCCGGCCTTTAAGCCCGAGCGCTGAGATTTTTTCCGATTGTCCTCAAGCCGAAACCCCTGGCGCCGATAAGCAGAATGAAGGCCCGCACTGCCGCGGCAAACCCCGAACGCGCGATTAGGGGAAGCCATGGTAAGGCGGGAATTCACGTACACGTTCACCGGCGCGGCCCGGAGGAGCGTAACGTCGAAATCGACACGAATTAATCGGCAAGGATGCCGGGCGGCCAACGCGCCGCCGCTTCTATGGAAAGGAGATCGGTTATGATAATCAATCACAACCTCAGTGCGATGTTCGCCAATCGTTCCCTCGGGGTGACCAACGGCAATGTCGACAAGAACATGGAGAAGCTCGCTTCCGGTCTGCGGATCAACCGCGCCGGCGACGACGCTTCCGGACTCGCCGTATCTGAAAAGATGCGCTCCCAGATTCGCGGCCTCCAGCGGGCGAGCAAAAACGCCCAGGACGGCATCTCGTTCATCCAGACTGCAGAGGGCTTCCTTCAGGAAACCCAGGACATCATCCAGCGGCTCCGCGAGCTGTCGGTGCAGGCCTCCAACGGCATCTACAGCGCCGAAGACCGCATGCAGATCCAGGTCGAGGTGTCTCAGCTGGTGGACGAAGTAGACCGCATAGCCAGCCATGCCCAATTCAACGGCATGAACATGCTAACCGGCCGTTTCGCTCGGGAGAGCGGCGAGAACATCGTTACCGGCTCGATGTGGTTCCACATCGGCGCCAACATGGACCAGAGGGAACAGGTGTACATTGGCACCATGACCTCCAAGGCCCTGGGCGTAAAGACCGTCGGCGACGATTCCATCATGTCGATATCCAGCCCCGATAGCGCTAACCGCTCTATCGGCGTACTGGATGCCGCCCTTAAAAAGGTCAACAAGCAGCGCGCGGACCTCGGCGCTTATCAGAACAGGCTCGAGCACGCGATCAAGGGTATAGACATCGGCGCCGAGAACTTACAGGCAGCCGAGAGCCGCATCCGCGACGCGGACATGGCCCACGAGATGGTAGAGTTCACCAAGAACCGCATCCTCGCCCAGGCCGGCAATGCCATGCTCGCGCAGGCAAATCAGAAGACCCAGCAGGTCTTGCAGCTCCTCCAGTAAGCCATAGCCGCGTGGACGTGAGGGCCGCTCCCCGTCGGGGGGCGGCCCTTTCTTTGCGGCCGGCGGATGCAGACGAGCTTGCGCGCCGCAGGCTCCATCCGTATAATGCCTCCACCATGGATGCCTTTCCGCACACCGTGCGCCGCGAGCTGCTCGAACGGATTTTCCCCGACCTGCGCTACGGCGGCGACCCCGATATAGAGCGCTACTTCGATCTCCGAGCCGCCGGCCGCATGCTTGATGCGCTGGCCATTTATACCATGCGGCTCAAGCCGCGCTATCCCGACGACGACAAGCGTATCGCGCTGCTCAGGCTCTACCGCACGCGTTCGCCCGCCTACGCTGATTTCCTTGAAGGCCTGCTCATGGAACGCGCGGACGATATTATCGCCCGCATAAAAGCCAATATACGCATACTCGTAGCGCCGCTAGAAGGCATTAAGCTCAAGGACACCTACGCCGTTCTCAAGGCCGTCGAGCGTATAGCGCGGCGCTTGCCCGAGGACAGCGAGAAGGCCAAGGCCTTCGCTTCCGCCTACGAGGATTACGCCAAGCTCCTACGCTACCAGGCCGCAGATATGGCGCGCGTGACATACCTGCTCGGCGAATTCTATGAGCAGGGGCAACTCAACGACGACGAGGCTCCCGATTTCATAGGCGACAGCCTACGGGCGGAAGAGGAGCGCCGCAAGGCGCGCCAGGAGAGCGAGCACAAGAATTTCTTTGACCTCGATAAGATAGAATTCGACGCCGCCGACGTGCTGCGCATTGAAATACCGCAAGGCATAGAGAAGGATGAGGACAGGGTACTCGCCTACTGCCACAAGTACTGGCTGCGGGCGGAGGACCCCGCCTTTGAGCGTATCGTGTGGCTCTATGCCCGCAAATACGATACCAAGCACTACGAAGTGTTCAAGGCAATCAAGCTGGCCCGCCGCAGAAAATACGCGGACGACGAGGTGCTCACCCTCGTAGCCACCACCATAGCCGAACGCTACTCCTATACCGTGCAGGGCGACCTCTATATGCAGGCGGCCTGGAAGCGCATAAAAGCGGCCCTCTACGGCAAGGCGTCCGGCCATGCCGCATCTTTCCAGCCCGCGCGCCTTCAGCCCGCGCGCGCCGCGTCGCGCTACGTCACGGCACCTAAGGCGACCAAGGCTGCCCCGCTATTCGTTAAGGCCGAAGGCGACCGGGCGGCCTCCGGCATCCTATCGCGGAGCATTCCGCAGCCCATCGCGGACAGGACCCCGCGCGCCGCGGCCGAAGCCCCGCGCACCGCGGAAAGAGCCGCTCCTCAGCTCCAGGGGCGGAGCGACCGGCCCGCCGAACGGCCGCCCATGCACGCCTACAAACAGCGGCCGACGCTCAGCGCTTCGGCGCTGAAAACCGGCGGCTCCATATCGGATAAAATCAAGCGCCTCTCCGGCAGAGCCTACGATGTATACAAAGAACTGTTTTTTGATAAGCTCCGGCCCCATATACGCGACGCGCTTTTAACAAAAAACAGCCCTGCCGCCCAACTCTTCGGCGAGGAGCTTAATAAGGCGGAAAATTGCGTCTATGACTTTATGGAGCGCAACTATGCCAATCCCTACATGGATTGGTCGGGATCAGAGCACAGGGATCGCCTTGCGCGCTTGGGGATTGAATTGGACAGCCTCGACCCGATTATAGAACTCTGTTATCGCAAGATAAGCGCCTAGGCGCCGCCCGCGGCTCCTTGAGGCTTCCTAGAGGCTGGTGCGCCCGCGGAAGGAGCGCGCCAGGGTAAGCCGGTCGGCGTATTCAAGGTCGCCTCCCACCGGTATGCCGGTGGCCAGGCGCGTGACCCGCGCGCCGCTGCCCTCAAGCACCTTCTTCACGTAAAGCGCTGTGGTATCGCCCTCTACCGTAGGATTGGTCGCCAACACTACCTCGGACACGCCGAGCCGCGCTACGCGGGCTAAAAGCCTGTCCAGCCTGAGCGCGTCGGGACCTATGCCGTCCAGGGGCGATATGAGCGCGCCAAGCACATGGTAGAGGCCGTGGTACTCGTGGGACGCTTCCAGGGTAAGCACGTCCTGAGGCTGCTCCACCACGCACATAAGGCTATGGTCTCTCGCGGGGGAACTGCATACCGGGCAGGGATCCTCTTCCGTATAGGCCCCGCATTGGGAGCAGAAGCGCACCCTGTCCTTAAGGCCGGCTATGCGCTCGGCCAGAAGCGCGGCGTACTGGCCGTCCGCCTTAAGCAGATGAAAGGCTATCCTGGCCGCGCTCTTCTTGCCTATGCCGGGCAGGCGCGCGAACAGGGCCACCAGATCCTCAAGGGCTCTCATCAGGCCAAGCCGCCCAAGCCGCCCAAGCCTCCTAAACCGCCCATGGAACGGGCCACCTCGCTCTGCAGCGCGTCCTTGGCCCTGGCCGATGCGTCGTTATAGGCAGCGCGTATAAGGTCCTGCAACATGGCGGCCTCCGCCGGGTCTATGGCCTCGGGGGCTATTTCCACCGCGAGCATTTCCATGGCGCCGTTCAGGGTAATCTTTACCATGCCGCCGCCGGATGAACCGACGACGCTTACCGCGGCCATGCGCTCCTGCGCTTCTTTAGCCTGCCGCTGGAGAGCCTCGGGATCCTTGAGCATCTTCATGATATCGCCTAAGTCCATAGCACCCCCCGCTGATTATGCATACGATTTTAGCCTTGTTCGGGCGGATCGCTTCTTGGGCTTTTCCCCTCGATCCGCCTGCCGCGGAATACGCGCTCGACGATTTCCACGGGATCGCGGCCCTCATCATCCATGTCAGCATCGTCCTCCGCCTGGGAGGAAGTTTTAGCCGGCGCCGCCCGGGAACCTGGCTGTTCTGCGGCGCGGGCTTCCACTTTGAAGGCCCTGCCCACGATTTCAGCCACCCGCTTTGCTACCATGGAAGAATCCGCCAATACCGTGCTCGCGTCGTAACCGTTGGCGCAGGGTATGACGAGCGTCGCCCCTTCAAGAAACCAAGGCGCGGAGCGCTCCAGGCTCGTCGAAAGCACGAGCCGCGTCTTGCCTAACGCGCTTACGATGGCAGACTTAAGGGCGGCGAGGTCCGGCTCATCGCTGCTCACAAAGATATCATCGTCGGCGTTAGCTTCGCGAGAGGGAATGCCGGCGTCGCGCGCCAGGCTATCCTCCGCGGCTATTGCAGGCCGCGGCGTTTCGGGCCGTCCTAGGCTGAGCCCGCCGCCTAGGGCGGCTTTAAGCCCGGCGGCGAGCGCCTGCGTGGCGGGCGTAGGAGCGCCGCTTATCGCCTTCTTAAGCCCGGCTACGGTCTTGGCGAGCTCCGCCGGGGCTATGTAGTCGTTGATGGCGCAGAGCCTAGCCACGGCCAGCTCCAGTTCCCAGCGCGGGTTTACGCTATAGCGCATGTTACGGTACAGCTCGAAAAGGCCGGACAGCATGCGCTCGATCTTAGGGGCATCGAGGGCCGCGACGACGGCGTCGGGGAAAGAGGCGCGAGGCGTGCCCAAGAGCGCTTCGCGCTCTATGCCGCAGGCTATGAGAAGCAGGCCCCGCACGTAGCCGACGGCATCCTGGGCGAACTGCTCCACCGACACCCCGCTAGCTATGATCGCGTCTAAGAGCTGTAAGGCGCTTGCCCTATCGCCCGCCACGCAATGCTCCATAAGCGAGCCTAAGCGCTCCGAGCCCACGAGCCCCAGCTTTTCCCGTATCTTGGCCGCGCTTATATATCCTTCGGAGAACGACGCTACCTGATCAAACAGGGTGTACGCATCGCGAAGCGAACCGGTAGCCTCCCTGGCCATCCAGAGCAGGGCGTCGTCGTCCGCCTTTACCCCAAGGTCGGCGGCGGCGGAAGCAAGGCGGGCCTTAATGGTATCAAGGTCGATGAGCCTAAAATTAAACTGCTGGCAGCGGCTCTTTATCGTCGCCGGCACCTTGTGGAGTTCGGTGGTAGCGAAAATGAACACGATGTAGGGAGGCGGCTCCTCAATGGTCTTGAGCAGCGCATTGAACGCGCTGTTCGAGAGCATGTGCACCTCATCGATTATGTATATCTTGTATTTCGACGAGTTGGGCGGGAAGAGCACCTCGTCCTTGATCTGCCGTACGTTTTCCACCGAAGTGTTGGAAGCGCCGTCTATCTCTATCACGTCAAGGGCCGAGCCCCTCGCTATGGACAGGCAGGAATCGCAGCGGCCGCAGGGCTCGGCGCTCGGCCCCTTTTCGCAGTTGAGCGAACGGGCGAGTATGCGGGCAGTGCTCGTCTTTCCGCAGCCGCGGGGCCCGGAAAAAAGGTAGGCATGCGCTATGCGTCCCGATGCTATGGAAGCCTTGAGGGTGGCGGATACGAAGTCCTGGCCCGCCAGATCTTCGAAGCTTTGCGGTCTTTTTCGGGTGGCGGTGATCTCATAAGCCATGAGACGGAGGATAGCATGATGCGGGAGGGTAGGCAAGGAGAAGGAAAGCCGCCCTCAAGCGTTCGTAGCCAGGCTTGCTACGGCACAGCGGCCGATCGCTTACCGTTGCTTTCTTCCGAACCTGGCGGAGTTAGGCGGCGACCGCTTGCGTAGGGCCTGGCTACGAACGCTCGAAGCGCGGGCAACGGAGAGAGGGGGATTCGAACCCCCGGTGCCTTTTGGGCACGCACGCTTTCCAAGCGTGGACCTTAAACCACTCGGACATCTCTCCAAAAAACACTACTTACTCAACCCGCATTAGTGCCAAACCTGACACGTCATGCAAATCAAAAACCCCTACAAACACAGTAGCAGGTTGCATTGCATGCCATGGCACGCGCAACCTGCTCCAGAATACCGGGCTCGAAGAATGATCAGCGG
>JBFZES010000211.1:0-12245 GCA_041306725.1 Spirochaetaceae bacterium
GTTATAATCGGCGAAGGGGCTTGCGCGCAGCAGGGCAAAGGCCGCGGCGGTATCGAGCGCGCTGTCCGAGCGCTCATCGGCAAGGGATTCAAGCAGTTTCGGGCTCAGCGCCTCTATGAAGGGGTCAAAGGCGCGCGAGTGCGCATAATTGGCCCTGAGCCTCAGTACCGCGCTGCCGGCCTGGGCTTCCTTGAGCGCGTCGGCGAATACGTCCAACGAGCGCGTGGGCCGGTAGCGCTCCAACACCGTCAGGCGGAGGGTCCCGCGGGCCATGCTGTCCAGGAAACGCCAGGCCGGGTCTGGAGAGCTCTCTTTGTGGAGGAGGGCCCGCGCGCTGGCGTCCTCGAAGCTGCGCTGGTGATAGGGATACAGCCAGCTAATATCCTCTGAGGCGTCCGGAAACGGGAAATATGCCTCGAGCGCCGTCCTGGCTTCGGGGCTAAAGATAATGCCAAAGCTCGCCTCGACGTTGAGGCGGATGAGCGAACAGCGGCTCAACGCTTCTTCCTGGTCAGAGCAGCTGTGCACTACTACCAAGGCGCCATGGAGGGCAGGGCTCGATTCATCGAGCGTCCGTTCCACCCGGGCTAAGGCCTCGGCGGCCAAGAATAGGCTGAAGGGACCGGAATCCATGAAACTGGCTACGAGAGGATTGTCCCGTTGGCCGCTTATTGCGCCGAAATCGCCGCATATGCGCCGCAGCGAAGCGATGAGGCCGAGCGCATAGTCCGGGCGCACGCGCTCCAGCTGCGCATAATAGTCTATGTTTATGCTACAATAGATCATCAGGCCATCCTCGTATTTTTTTACCGCTAAGCCATTATAGGGTATGCATTAGGCTCATGGAAGCACCTCGCGAGCGCTTTATTGCCCGCGGTCCGGGCTTTTTACTTGACGATATTTTTTTTGCCGTGCTACAATTGCGCATATAGGGGAAGGCGCGTCCTCCCGATTCACCGCGATGCGATCGCTACTTCAAGGGATGCCCATGACCATCAGCTCCATCAGCCAGCTTGTCGAGTCGCCCCTGTTCGCGAAGCTGCTGGCGCTCACGTTTATCGCCGTTTTATTCCTGTACCTGCGCCGCAAAGATACGGAGGGCCATTCGGCCGCCTTCCTTGCCAGCGTGGGCTTCTTAGCCATCAGAGACCTAAGCTACGCCCTCTATCCCATGGCGGATATCTTCTATATATCCGATATCATCTATTTTTGCTTCGCGCTCTATATTTTTATGGCTCCGTGCAAGGTGGCCCGGCCGGCCATGTTCCCGGCTATTCTACTGAACATAGCCGTCGCCATCTTCTATACCCTGCATAAGGCCATGAACATAGCGCCTGGCGTGCCTTCCTGGCTCTTCCTTACCCTGCCCATACTCGATGGCCTTCTCATAGGCGTGTACGCCTTTATACGCCGCAAGGTGCGCAAGGAATCGGTGGCCAGGCAAATCGTCGGCCGCATATGGCCCCTGGGCGTGCCGGCCCTGCTCGCGTACGCCGTGGCCGGCCTTTTGCTGGGCTACGATAGCGACCTGTTCCAGCGCGTCATCGCCCCGCTGTCCTATGGCTGGTACATAGCCGGCGCGCTGGCCGCGTTAAGCATCCACGACAGCCAGATCCTGTCGGCCGTAAACTACTACGAAGGCTCCATAGATTCGCTGTATAACCTCTTTTTGAATACCGGTACCGCCTTTAAGCGCGACTTCTCCACGGAGGAAGTGCTCAAGAGCCTCAATGACGCCATGGTTGCGGAAACCGGCGCCGATGGCGGCGTTATCTTCTTAGTAGACGAGTTCGAGGACCTGATCGTATGCAAGACCTATGGCGGGTCCTATCCGCCGCCGGTAACCCTGCCTGAAAGCCTGCCGCGCAAGGTTAACCGCGTCGAGTCCTTCATGAAGCACATTCAGTTCAG
Organism: Spirochaetaceae bacterium; assembly: GCA_041306725.1. GTDB lineage: Bacteria > Spirochaetota > Spirochaetia > Treponematales > UBA12059 > UBA5200. The sequence continues at coordinate 1,912 of JBFZES010000211.1, forward strand.
GCTTGGCGAAGGCGTGTTCGGCGACGTGGCCAAGACCGGCAAGAATATCTACATACCCGACGTTAGCCTGGATGCCCGTATCGTTGTGAACGGCGAGGAGGACTATCTGCGCCTGTCCTCGTTCATCGCCGTGCCGCTCATGGTGGAGGACAAGATCATAGGCGTTGCCTCCGTGGTGCGCAAAGACCGCGGGCGGCCCTTTAGCGAGGAAGAATTCGACCGCTGTAAGCTGCTTGCCAACTTCGGCACCCTTGCGGTTAGCAATTATTTTACCTTCATTAAGGCCAATGAGCAGAGCGGCCTTGAGCAGTCCGCCGATATCGCGGCGGACATACAGCGCAGCATCATACCCAAGAAGATACCGCAGTACCCGGGGCTCGGCCTCGGCGCCTTCAGCCTGCCCGCCCGAGGCGTATCGGGCGATTATTTCGACATTATCCAGACCCGGTCCGAACGCGTCGTGTGCGTCATAGGCGACGTGGCGGGCAAGGGCGTATCCGCGGCCCTTATCATGGTTATGATCAGGGCCATCCTGCACCTCATTACCAACACCAACAAAGACATAGCCACGGTGCTTAACTGGGTGAACAAGGGCATAACCGGCAAGATAGACCTCGATCACTACGCCACGCTGAGCATAGTGGCGGTCAATACCATAACCGGCGAGGTGGAATACGCCAACGCTTCGCACCAAGCCCTGCTCCTCTATAGGCGCGCCAGCGATACCCTGGAAACCCTGGATATAAAGAGCGTGCCCATAGGCGTCGAGCGCGCCACGGAATACGCGCGCAAGGCATTAAGGCTCTCCGATGGGGATATACTCGTCATGTATACTGACGGTATAGTCGAGGCGATGAACGAACAAGGCAAGCAATATGGCCGAAAAGGGCTTTCGCAGGTGGTAATAAAGAATCGTGACCTTGCGCCTAAGGATATTGTAGCTAAGATTAAGAGCGACCTGTCCGCCTTTGTCGGCGAGGTCCGCCAGCACGACGACCAGACGGTACTCGTGCTTAAAATGAAGATATAGCGGAAGGAGCGCAGGCATGGAGCTCAAGATCCGGAAAAGCGGAGACAACTATATAATCGACGTAAACGGGGAAATGGACTTGTATAACTCATACAAGCTCAAGGAACTGGTCATGAAAATGCTCGAGAAAAAGGTAGAGCATTTCATTATCAACCTGGAAAACGTCGATTATATCGATTCGAGCGGCATAGGCGCTCTTATTTACATCTGCTCGACCATCAAGAAGATGAATTTTAAGCTCATCATCACCAATATACATGGTTCCGTTAAGAAGGTTATCGAGCTTACGAAGCTCATGGGTTACTTCCCGATTACGAATAGCATCGAGGAAGCTATCCAGCAGATGGACGATTAAGGAAGGAATCACATGGCTGAGAAAACATACTTAAGCGAAATACACGAGATCAGGGTAGACGAGAATAATCCCCTATTCGATAAGACGGGGCTTTTATATAAGGAATTCCCTTCGGATTATCGACAGATACGCTATTTTACCCTGCTCATCGTGCAATCCGCGCCCCTTGAAATCAAGGAGATCAATCTTCTTGAGCAGCAGATAAGCGAAGTGATCAAGAACGCGGTCAAGCATGGCAACCAGTGCAAGCCGGAGAAAAAGGTGCGCGTATGGTATTCCTTCGATTCCAGCCATGCGCATCTTATCGTCCAAGACGAGGGCGACGGATTCAAGGACCTGGAAAAGTGGAATGACTTTAACCGCAAGCGCCTCGAGATCCTCTCCGAGCAGGACTTTGAGAAGCTGGCCGACTTCGTGTCGTTCCGCACCCTGAAGAGCGACGATAACGACGGCGGCAACGCGCTGTTCGCGGCGCTTGAGTACTGGAACGGCGGCTTCGTGTTTAACAATAAGCGCAACGCCGTCGCCATGCTTAAGAAGTTCCCGCAGAAAAAACACGCTATAGGCTGATATGCCCGCGCGCGCTCTCTGGCTCAAGCCCCCGCGGCTCTAGGGCCTTAGGATGCGTACGCCCTCTATGGAATCGGCGTCCTCGTCGGTGAAGGGCCTGCCATAGAGGTACTCGAAGAGAAAGCGGAAGTCCTCCGGCTCCATCAGGGTGAACTCTATGCCGAAACAGCCTTCCGCGCCTCCCGCGAAATGCCTGCGTATGGTGCCTGAGGCCTCAACGCCGCGCCGACGCGCCTGTATGCGCACGCTTACCGGCAAATTCTCCTTGAGCGCGCTGATGAGGCGCTGATCCCTGCAGGCGAAGAGCAAGCCCCCCGCCGATACATCCAATACCTCGGTCTTGTACTGGTCATCCAAGGTAGGAGCGTCTTTAAAGTAGCCGTGCAGTTTAAGCGACCAGGAGAGGGCGCGGGCAAAGGCCGTAAAGGTCTCCACGATGCGCAGGTCGAAGGGCGGCATGCCCGCCTGCTTATTGACCAGGCTCACGTAGCCTATGGCGTAATCCTGGAACAGTATGGGCACGAGCAGTTCGGAGAGTATGCCAAGGTTGCGCCTCGAGCGCTCCACGCGCACGACCTCGTCGAGGGCGTACTCCTTTTCTATGCCGTTCTCCATGAAATAGTCCATGAAATCTTCTTTGGTCAGTATGGTGCGGTCGGAGAACGGGTCGGTCAAGGGCAGGCCCGACATGGCGTTGGGCAGGTAAAAAGCCCTGCCCGTAGCGGCGGCCAGCATTTCTATAGGGCCCTCGGGCTTCTTGTTCTTATACATGACCACGCCGCGCTCATTGGCTATGCTCGACGCCTTTTGCTCGAAGTCGGCCATCATGCTGCGCAGGTCGGCCGGATCGAAGCCGGGCGCCAGGTAGTCGCCGCCAGGGGCGTGGTAGGCCTGGCTCTGGGGAAAGTCCAGGTCATAGCGTTCGCCCGAGAAGGAGAAGGACACGGCCAGGTCTCCGGGCGGCGCCAGGCGGGCGAATCGGCGCGAGAGGTTCTTGTATAGCGCCTCAGGCATGGATATGAGCACGGTCTTGTCGCCGGGCTCCAGTATGCGCGCTTTGAATGCTATGGTCTGTCCGCGTACGTTATAGCGGAAATCCAGGGTTTTCCCCTTATGAAGCAGGGCCAAGGGAGCCGCGTGGCTTATAGTCAGGCTCGCCCTGTCCACCTTGCTTATCAGCACGTTCCACTCGCCGCCGCCCGCCACCATGATGAGGGCGGCCCGCTCGCGCATGGCGGTATTGAGGAGGAATTCCCGTTCTATGCTCTTCACTAGTATGGCCATACGGTTAACACCTTGTCCTTAGTATCGCTCGCTTAAGGGTAGAGCGCTAGTGGCGGCTCCCAACCCCTAAGCTCTTGCCGCGGCGAGGAGAGAGCGTCCTTATCGAGCTCGAAATGCTCTATGCGCCAAACGCCGTCCGCGTCGCTATGGAGTATGGCCTGGCCAGTGGCGGACAGCTCCCCGCCAAGCAGCCTGAAGGCTAGGGCGAGCCCCCCTTCCGAGGCCCTAGGCAAGCCTATGCGCAGTTCCTGTATGGGCTTTGCCTTAGCGTACGCGTCGCCGAATACGAGCGAGCTTATGCGCCAGCTTGAGCCGGCAAAGGCCTTCGGGTCCAGCTCCCGCTTATCTATACCCCCGCGCAGCAGCGCCATGGGGGCCAGGCGCTCATCGGCGCCCATGGCCAGGGGGCCTATGAGGAAATCTGCCGCCGGTATAGGCGGGCCTTCCCCGAGCGCTAAGAAACGGTCATGGCCCGCAAGGCTCGGGGCGGCTTGGGCTGCCGGGGGCTTAGGAGCCTTATCCGCGGCGGCCAGCAGCGCCAGGGGGCTAGCGTCCCCGGCGCTCGCATCGCCGGGAGCGGCAGACGCGGCGGCCTCCACGGCGCTGGCCGCCCCCCCCGCGCCTTCTTGGGCGAGCTGGTCCCGCGATACCGAGCCTGGGCGCGCGCAGGAAGCGCCGGCTAGGGCCAGCAAGGCAAAAGAGGCGGCCAGGCTCAGGCTGACGGCTGCGGCGCGGCTGTATGCGCCGCGGGCTCCATATACGCGCAGAAGTATCACGGTGCACTAGTATCATCCGTAAAGCCATATTTTATCAACACGAATATACAGGGCGGCGCCGTATATGAGCCTTTGCGCCTTGCGGAAACGCTTGAATTCGTTACACTAATAGGGGGCAATGACCCACGGTGCGGCTGGAGGAAGCGTTATGGATATCCGAAACCTGATGGAAGATTACGTAAAAGCCACGGTACACGAGTTATTCGACGCGGAGAAGAAGGGAAGCACGAGCAGCTGGTGCAGCTGCGACCAGTGCAGAATGGACGTTGCCTGCTACGTGCTCAATAGGCTTAAGCCAGAATACGTAATTTCCGGCAGAGGCGTGGCCTACAGCGAGCAGGATTACCAGGAGAAGCTTCAAAAGACCGCCGATGTCGTGTCCCTCGTGCGCGAGGCGTGGGCAAAGATAAACAGCGCGCCGCGCCCCTACCATAGCCATGGAGCCAAGCACGTAGAACAGCCGGCAGCCAGCGGTCCGGTGTACAACCTGCCGCCCATCATGGGCCGCCTCTTTAACGGCAACAACTTCGAGCCTATAGCCTCGGGCGCCATCGAGCTGCATAACGACGAAGGCCTTATGGCCATGATCGACGCGAATTGGCAGAATCCCTATCCCCTGGCGCAAAATACCGCGGGCACTTTCATATTCTGGCCGTCGCCCGCGTCCGCCGCGAAGGCGGGTGAGAAAAAGCGCTTCAGCTTTACCATAGCGGCCGCCTTGAGCGGCTTCGACGCTTTATCGCACTTCCTGGAGCTCGACCTTGAGGCGGAGCCCGAAGCGGTGCGCAGCTTTTCGCTGGCCAAGGTGCATAAGCTGCCCGATCTCTATGTCTTTCCCGCCTGAACTCTTAGCGCATCATAGAGGCTAATTCCCAGGCAGGAACCAGCTCCAGGTAGAATAGCAGATCCAGTTCGCCCCGTTCCTCAACCCGCCGCATCTTATAGAGGCGGTACGCTATCATCCTGTCCGTAGGCGGCGGCATGGGCAGGGGATTGCCGTTCATATCCACGATATCGTTCATGCGCAGCACCCTGTCGGTTTCCTGCCGCTCCCCGTCGGGATAGACGAGCCAGTGCGTTTCTATGGTCATAAACGGATTGTATAGATGCCTCCCTAGCGCCGCAATACCCCCAAAAAAACGCCTGGAATCCGCAAAAAAGAGGCTCGATAGGGCCGAAAAGCCACAGTGCTACACAAATGTTTAGTACTATTCTCTAAAAATGATTCTGTCGAGTAATTTCTGCGCTACCAGTTTCGTTGACAAGGTGGGCCATTGGGGTAGTATATAGACAGCAAGTGGGAAAAAGTGGGAGAAAAAGGGATCTAGTGGCATGGACTTGGTAACTGGGGAGTTCAGGAACACCCTCGACGACAAGGGAAGAATATCTCTGCCGGTAAAGCTGAGGGCCGGCTTGTCGACGAACGTGCTGGTCGTTACCCAGGGCCTGGATAAATGCCTGTGGCTATTCACGCCCGAACGCTGGACCGCCCTTTCCGACCAGATCTTTTCATCCACCAGCCTGTTCCATCAGCAGGCGCGCATTATTCAGAGGCGCATCATTGCGCCCGCTCAGGAAGTGGAGATCGATAAGGCCGGCCGCATAGCCATTCCGCAGAGCCTGCGGGAGTACGCTTCCCTGAACAAGGACTGCGTGGTGCTGGGCATAACGAACCGGCTGGAAATTTGGGACGCTGATACGTATAAAGAGTGGCTTGACGCTACCGAGGCCGAGTTCGCGGCCGCGTCCGAGAGCTTGAACATACAGAACCTATAAGGATGGTTGGAGCCGTGGAAGGATTCCATGTACCGGTATTGCTCAGGGAAAGCCTGGCCTACCTGGAGCCCCCGAGCCCCGATTGCCTCATGGTGGATGCTACCCAGGGACTAGCCGGGCATTCCATAGCCTTTTTGGAGAAGTACCCCGGCCTGCGGGTATTGGGCGTCGATGCCGACCCCGAGATGCAGGCTATGGCAAAGGCCCGCCTTGCGCCCTACGAGGGGCGGACGAGCTTCGTGCATGGATTCTTTGATGAGTTTTTTAAGGATTTTCGGGGCGTTAAGGAGCGCCCGGGGTTAATTCTCTTCGATTTTGGCGTTTCCATGTATCATTTCCGGGAAGCGAAGCGGGGATTCAGCATGCAGGGCGACGAAGCCCTGGATATGCGCCTGAATCCTTCGACTGGGAGGACCGCTTCAGACCTGGTGAATGAACTCGATGCGCGCGAACTTGCCAGAATCCTAGCAGAATACGGGGAGGAGCCCTTTGCCCGCGTTATAGCTGACACTATAGTGCGGGAGAGGAACGCGGCGCCCATAGAATCCGCCAAGAGGCTCGCTGAGCTGATTAAATCCGCCGTGCCGCCGAAAATGCGCTACGGCAGGGTTCACCCGGCCACGCGGAGCTTTCAGGCCCTGCGCATAGCGGTAAACGACGAGCTCGGCAGGATAAGCCGCGCCATCGAAGACGCTATCGAGTGCCTGGCGCCAGGCGGTATCGTGGGCGCTATAAGCTTCCATTCCCTGGAAGATCGCATCGTCAAGCTTGCTTTCCGCGAGCGCGCCGTCAAACCGGTGCGGGACAAGTATAGGAACGGTCCTGCTGCGCCGATACCTCGCATAGAGGGTAAGCGCGGCATCATCGTCCTTACGAAGAAGCCCGTAGAGCCGGCCGAGGACGAGGTGGCGGCCAATCCCGCTTCCCGCAGCGCCAAGTTTAGGGCGGCTAAAGCCGCGTACTGATACGGAAGGTATTTTGATGAAGCGCTTTTTGACCCTGTGCATGCTCCTTTCCATACCCCTCGCCCTGTTCCTGGTAGCGGCGCAAAGCGGCCGCTACTATGCCGCTACCGCGGAGATCAAGCGGCTTGAGGCCGCCCAGTCGGAATGGATCGAGGAAAACCGAAAACTCCTTGCCAACATAGCCGTGGCCGGTTCACGCCAAAGGGTGAGCCAGTCCATGGAAGAAGCCGAGGGGTACCAGATGGTAAGCCCGGCCAAGACCTTAAGGATCCTGGTATTGCCAGGAGGGGAGAAACGGGATGCCATACAAGGCGGGGGGCTTTAGCCCAGCATGGTTCGCCGCCGCAGCGGGCGCGGAACTACGTAGAGACTCCGGGCTCAGCCTCGAGCGGGTGGAAACCGATTCGCGCTCCGCCGGCCCCGGCTCTCTGTTCGTCGCGCTCAAGGGCGAGCGGGTGGACGGGCACGACTATGCCCTGTCCGCCGCCGCGTCCGGCGCCGGCGCGCTGCTGGTATCCCGCTCTTGGTACGATAACGCCGGCGGCAAAGCCTTCGAGAGCTGGTCGCAAGGCAGGCCCGCAGGGGCCGATCTTCCCGCCCTCATATGCGCCGACGATACCCTGGCGGCCCTACAAAAAGCCGCCGCCGCCTGGCGCGCCCTCTTTCCCGCCCTTATACGCATAGGCGTTACCGGTTCCTCGGGCAAGACCACGGTCAAGGAACTGCTCGCTTCCATACTGAGCCAATCGCGCAGGGTCGTTAAGAACCCAGGCAACCTCAACTCCGAAATAGGGCTTCCGGCTTCGCTCTTCCTCATACGGCCCGAGCACGAACTCGCCGTGTTCGAGCTGGGCATTAACCGCATAGGCGAGATGGACCTACTCGCCGCCGCCTACGAGCCCGACTGCGCCATCATCAACAACATAGGCAGCGCCCATATAGGCATGCTCGGCGGCACCCGCCAGGGCATAGCGGCCGAAAAGAAAAAAATAAGCTCGCGCTTCAATGGCTCGCAGACCCTCATCGTGCCCGAAGACGACGACTTTCGCGATTATCTCTTAAGCGGCCTGCGCGGGCGTGGCCTGTGCTTCGGCCCGCGTTCGCAGGGAGGCTTCGGCGGCGCCCGCAGCCTTGGCCTTGAGGGCTGGGAGCTCAGCTATGGCGGCCTCGCGTGCCGCCTTGCCCTGCCGGGCGCCCATAACCTTATGAACGCCCTTGCCGCCATACAGGCAGCATCGCTCTACGGCGCGGCTGCCGAAGACGTCCAGAAGGGCCTGGCCGCCATACGGCCTCTATCGGGCCGCTCCGAGTTTCTGCGCGGCCGCGTTAGCGTCGTAAACGATTGCTATAACGCCAACGCGGAGAGCATGTTCGCGGCGCTCTCCTTCTGCGACGACGCGGAGCTATCGGGCAGGCGTTTGTACGTGCTGGGCTCCATGAAGGAGCTGGGCGACGAGAGCCCGGACGCTCACCGCAGGCTGGGCCTGCGGGCGGCGGCTTCCAAGGCCGATAGCCTGTTTTTCTTCGGCGAGGAAGCCTCCGCCGCCTACGATGCCGCCAAGGAAGCCTCGTTTCCGGGCGCGCTCCGCCATTTTACCGACTTTGACGCGCTGGCGGCCGCATTCCGCGGCGAGCTTCGCGAGGGCGACACGGTGCTCCTGAAGGCCAGCAGATCCATGGCCCTAGAGCGCCTCTTGGACGTAATCAAGGATTTCGGAGGGACCCATGTTTCTTGAGTGGCTGTATCCGCTGGTAAAGTATTTTACCCCCTTGAACGTCTTCCGCTACCTTACCTTCCGCTCCGCATACGCGGCGGTAAGCGCCCTGCTTATAGCCTTCCTGTTCGGACCAACCATCATAGCCAAGCTCAGGGAAGTAAAATTCGGCCAATCCGTGCGCCTAGACGGCCCCGAGAGCCACTTGGTAAAGACGGGCACCCCCACCATGGGCGGGCTCCTCATCCTGGCGGCCGTTACGACGGCCACGATACTGTGGGTGGACCTCGATAACCGCTACGTGTGGATATGCCTAGGCGGCATGCTGGGCTTGGGCTTCGTGGGCTTTTTGGACGATTGGCTCAAGATCAAGCGCAAGAATTCCGACGGCCTGTCGGCCAAGGCCAAGCTCATAGGCCAATTCCTCGTGTCGCTCGCCGTCGTGCTGGCCCTCTATTTTTCGCGCACGCCCGAGACGACGCTGCTCTACCTTCCCTTCTTCAAGAACCCGGTGGCAGATTTGGGAATCGTATGGATACCCCTTGCCGTAATCTACATCATGGGCTGGTCCAACGCGGTGAACCTGTCCGACGGGCTGGATGGCCTTGCCACGGGCCTCGTCATCATGGCCGTCATAGCCCTGGGCATAATCACCTACCTGTCTGGCCGCGCCGACTGGTCGGAATACCTGGGCATACCCTTTATACGCGGCTCGGGCGAGCTTACCGTCTTCGTCCTGGCCCTTTTAGGCGCCTGCGTGGGCTTCCTGTGGTTCAACGCCCATCCGGCGGAGGTATTCATGGGCGACGTAGGCTCGCTGAGCTTAGGCGGCGTCCTGTCCATCCTCGCCATAGTCGTAAAGAAGGAAGTGCTGCTGTTCATCATAGGCGGCGTTTTCATCCTGGAGGAGCTGTCCGTTATCGTGCAGGTCATGTACTTCAAGGCTACCAAGGGCAGGCGGGTATTCCGCATGGCGCCCTTGCATCATCATTTTGAGCTCGTGGGGTGGAAAGAGACCAAGGTAGTCATGCGCTTTTGGATCCTGGGCGGGCTGTTCGCCATTATAGCCTTATCTACGTTGAAGATTCAGTAAGGGAGCGGAATGAGCGACGTATTTTCGATGGAACGCCCCTTGGGTCGTTCCCATGGCGACGGAGCCCTGCTCGGGGCCCTGGTTCTGGCCGTAGGGCTGGGGCTCGCCAATCTCTATTCCGCATCCTATGGCTACGCCCTCGCTCTGGGGCGCGGCGCTTCCTATTTCGTCCTGAGGCAGGCCCTGTGGCTCCTGCCCTCGGCGGCGGCCTTCATAGTCATAGCGGCCGTGCCCCTGGCCCTGTGGCGATCCCTGGCCGGCCCCTTGACCCTAATCAGCATAGCCCTGCTCGTGCTGCCCTTCGTGCCCGGCTTGGGCATCGTCAAGAACGGCGGCATACGCTGGTTCGGTTTCGGCTCGCTGAGCTTTCAGCCCTCGGAGCTCTTTAAGCCTGTTTTGGTGCTCTACCTGGCGCATATACTGGCTAAGAAGGAAGAGCGCCTTAACGATATAATCCGCGGCGTACTGCCGCCGCTGGCGCTCATGGGCTTAGGCATAGTCATCGTGCAGCTGCAGAACGACTTTTCTACGGCCATGCTCCTAGCGGCTATTGCCCTGTGCATGTTCTGGATTGCCAAGGTTCCCCTGGTCTTTTTCGCCGCCGCGGGCAGCGTAGCCTTGCCGCTCGTGGCCCTTACCGTGCTTACGTCGGACTACAGGCTCAAGCGCGTCGTCGGATTCCTAGCGCCTCGTTTCGATCCGGCGGATTTATCTTACCAGGTGAGCGGATCGATCAAGGCCATACGGGCAGGCGGCCTCTGGGGCCGTGG
>JBFZES010000212.1:0-2722 GCA_041306725.1 Spirochaetaceae bacterium
CGTGTTCTCCGACGAGTCCAAGAAGTTCGTGGAGGCAAGGCTCATCGACCTTATGGAAAAAGACAAGCTCATGGGCCTGCTCAATAACATCGATACCCGACAGAAGGGCCTGCTCATAGACGAGTAAGGCCTACAAAGGCGCCTTCAATTCATACCCCTTGCCTAAGATCCTGAAGAGCTGGGCGGCGTTGCTGCCCGGTCCTGGCGGCGACTTGCGCATGCGCAGCGCGGCGTTGGCGGGCTTGCCGTCTATGAGTGTCTCGTCGTCCGGCGTCACGAGGTTCATGCGCTCTATGACCGGGCCTAAGCGATAGTGGTAGTGCAGGTACAGGGCCGCGCCGTCGGGCTCGACGGCTATGACGACTCCCACATGGGTGAATTCGTCGTCGGCCTTGCGGTTGCCGTTGGCGTCGTAGGTATTGTCCCAGAATACGATGTCGCCGGGCGCGGGGTAGCGCGTGGCGTAGAGCAGGCCCTCGTCAAGCAGCGTTTCGTGGAGACGGCGCACGCCGTTGCCGGCGTAGGAGCCGAAGCGGAAGGCCAAGTCTATTTCGGCGAAGGCGTAGGCGGCGCGCACGAGGCCGGTGCAGTCGTTGGGGTAGGTCTTGCCGTTCACGACGAGGCTGGCCTTGCCCACTAGGCTTGAGCCGCCGTCCACGATGTTCTTCTGCGCGGCGCTCAGCGGGGCGGGGCTGTAGCTTTCCTCTGCGGGCAGGGCGGCCGCCCCGAAAGATACTACGCTTTCGGCCGCGCGCGAGGGGCCGCCGGCGCAGGAAAACAGGATGAGGGCAAGCAACACGCAGAGCGTTAGCGCTAAGCGCGGGAGGATACTGGGGCAGGATGCGCTAACAGGCTCGGCGGCGCGTGGATACTGCATAGGCACAGTATAGCATCGTCAGTCAAGGGAAACGATAGTTCTAGAAAACGTGAAATTTCAATGCAGATTATCTGCAATTGAATTTCATATACGATCCCCGCCGCCAAGCGCTTAGCTAGGCGGCGGTTTTTTTTACGCTCGGTTCTAAGCCCGGTGTTAATTGTCCCGGGCTATATGAGCCTCGTAGAGTTCCTCGAAATAGCGCTTGTGCCGGCTTTCTTCCGCCACGAGGCGCTCGAAGACGGCCTTGGCCTCGGGATTAAGCGAGGCCGCGGCCAGGCTTACATAAAGCTCGCCTGAGCGCTCTTCCTTCTTGACGGCGGCCACGAGTATGTCCTGAAAGCTCATGCCCGCGGCGGGCTTCTCGTCGGCCGCCAGGGCCTTGGCCAGCCCGAGGTCCACGGCTATGGCGGAGGATAGTTCCAAGCCCCCGCGCGCCTTCATGGCGCTGAGCATGGCGACGTGGCCCTCCTCCATGGCCATGAACTCCTTAAGGGTGGAGCGCTGCACGGCGAAGCTTGCCAGGGCTGCCAGCTCCCGGTAGAAGTCCACGGCGGCCTTCTCCCTGCCTATGGCGAAATCAAGTGCTTCCGCGAAGCTTGTTGCGTCCATGTCAGGCTCCTTTGCCGCGTAAGAGGCGGTCTATGCCGAGGGCGGCCCGGTGGCCGTCCGCTATGGCGGATATGGCGTCCTTGCGCTCGTTGACGAGGTCGCCTCCGGCGAATATCGCGCCGCCCTTGGGGTCTGCCCCGGGGCTGGCCATGCCGCGCGCGTCCACGAGGGGCTTGAAGCGCTTCATGGGCACGCCGTCGTCCTCCGTTACGTAGGAGAGGTCGGGGCCTTGTCCTATGGCGGCTATGACGCTGTCGTAGAGCCCTTCGCGGAGCGCGCCGGGTATGGCTTCGGGCACGGGGCGCTTGCCCGCTTCCTTCTGCACCATTTCTGCTTCGTTCCATACGAAGAGGGCGGCCCTGCCTGCCAGGGCGCCGGCGGCGTCTTTTAGTTCCACGGGTATGGCCTTCTCGATGAGGCGGGCGCCTTCGGCCTTGGCTTCGCGTATCTCGTCGGAGTCGGCGGGCATGTCCTCTTCGCGGCGGCGGTAAAGTATGTCTACGGCCGCGCCGTGGCGCAGGGCGGTGCGCGCTGCGTCCATGGCCACGTTGCCCCCTCCTATGACGGCTACGCGCTTACCCAGGCCCAGCTCCTCGCCGCGGGTGGCGGCGGCCAGCACGGCCACGCCGTCCAGCACGCGGGGGTGCTTGTCGCCTGGCACTTCGAGGCCGTAGGCCACGGGGAGGCCGGTGGACAGGTATACCGCGTGGTAGTCGCGGCGTAAATCCGAGAGGCTTAGGTCCTTGCCTATGGCCACGCCGCGTTTGATGGTCACTCCCAGGCTTTCTATGTAGCCTATGTCCTTATCGAGGGCGGGATAGGGCAGGCGGTACTCGGGTATGCCGTAGCGCAGCATGCCGCCGGCCTCGCCGTCTTTTTCGTACACGCTTACTTCGTAGCCTAACAGAGCGAGGTAATAGGCCGCCGAGAGCCCGCCGGGGCCTGCGCCTACCACGGCCACGTTCTTGCCTACGGAGGGCTCGGCGCGGGGCAGGGCCTTGGCGTAGGCGGAGAGCTCCACCTGGTCGGCTATGTAGCGCTTGAGCCAGCGTATGGCCACGGGGTCTCCCCCGGTGCCTATGGAGCAGGCGCTCTCGCAGAGGTGGGTACAAATGCGGCCGCAGGCTTCGGGAAAGGGGTTGGTATCGTAGAGCAGCTTAAGGCCGGTATCCAGGTCGCCCTCGCGCACGGCTTTTATGTAACCGGGTATGTCCATGTGGGCGGGGCAGCTGG
>JBFZES010000213.1:0-6726 GCA_041306725.1 Spirochaetaceae bacterium
GCAGCTCCTCGAGGGCCGCCAAGCCGCCGGCCACGCGCCTTTCCACGAAATCCTCGTTTACCCAGCCCTCGCGCAGGGCTATGCGCGCCATACCGTTGAGCAGGGCAACGTCCGTGCCCAGGCGCGGCTGCAGCCATACGTCGGCCTTGTCCGCGAAGGGCGTCCAGCGCGGGTCTATGACCACGAGGCGACCCCCCTTGGCAAGGCCGCGCTTCACATAGGTGGCCGTTACCGGGTGGGTATCGATCATGTTGTTGCCTATGATGAGCACGCAGCCGGCGTTTTCGTAGTCCTGTATGGAATTGGTGGCCGCAGCGTCGCCGAGCGCCTTGAGCATGGCCGTTACCGTGGATGCGTGGCAGAGCCTGGTGCAGTAATCGAGGTTGTTGGTGCCGAAGGCCACGCGCGCGAATTTCTGAAAGAGGTAGTTGTCCTCGTTGCTGCATTTGGCCGAGGAATAGCCGGCCAGCGCGTCCGCGCCGTATTTGCCCTTGATGGCCAGGAAGGCCTTCGCGGCGGTATCGAGGGCCTCGTCCCAGCTGGCCTCCCTGAAGCTGCCGTTCTCCTTGATGAGGGGGACGGTAAGGCGCTCGGGGCTGTGCACGTAATCGTAGCCGAAGCGGCCCTTCACGCAGAGCCTGCCGTCGTTGGGCAGGGCGCCTTCCACGCCGTCCGCGCGCACGATGCGACCGTCGAGCACGGAAAGCGAGAGCTGGCAGCCCACGCCGCAGTAGGAGCAGGTGCTCTGCACCGCGCGCAGCCCGGCTGAGGCCTGGCCTTGATTCGCCGCCCCGGCCTTTTGGCCCAGGGCCGCGCGCATAAGCTCGCGGTTGGGCTTCTCCACGAGGGCGCCGGTGGGGCAGAGCTGCACGCACTCGCCGCAGCCGTCGCACTCCGAGAGCCCCCAGCCGTCTATGCCCGCGGCTATGTAGCTGTCCACCCCGCGGTCCAGCACGCCTATGACGCCCTTGCCCTGCACCTCGTCGCAGGCCTTTACGCAGCGGAAGCATTTTATGCACTTGGCGGGGTCGAAGCTGAGTACCGGCGAGCTTTCGTCTTTGGCCGTGTAGGCGCTCGGGGTAAGCGGCAGGCCCGCCGTGGAGGCCTTGGCGCGCGGGGGCATGAGGCCGGGAAGAAGCCCGTAGCGCTGGCAAAGCTCGGCGAACTCGTCGCGGTGCGAGCCGTCGCTTCCTACGTCCGCCTCGGTCATGAGCGAGGCCAAAAGGAAGCGCCGCTCGTCCTCAAGCTCGTCGTCGAAGGCTATTACCTTCATGCCCTCTTCTACGAGGGTCGAGCAGGAGGTTACGAGGCCCCGCATGCCTTCCACCTTGACTATGCAGAGCCTGCATGCGCCGGTGGGGCTGAGCTTGCGGTGCCAGCAGAGGCTGGGTATGTCGAAGCCGGCCTCGCGCGCCGCCTGTATGAGGAGGGCGCCGCGCTTTGCGCGTACCGTCTTGCCGTCTATGCTTAAGCTTAACTCGTCGTTCTGCATGGGGCGTGTACCTTTCAGCTGTAGTATGTGAGGTTCCGGACGGCGCTCTTAAGCGGGAGTATGGGCGATTGGCCGAGCGGGCAGAGCGAAGCCTTGGCTATGCGCTCGGCGTCGGCCGCCATGGCCTCAAGTCCCGCCCTGATGGCCTCCTGCCCGGCGCCCGCCTTAGCTTCCGCGGCCAGGGCATAGGCGGCCGTGGCCAGGCGGCTCGTGCCCACCCGGCAGGGCACGCATTTGCCGCAGGATTCGTGCTTGAAGAAGTCCATGATGGCGCAGAGGCAGTCCAGGAGAGAGCGCCCCGGCCCCAACGCTATGACGGCGCCCGAGCCCAGGCTGGCGCCGGCCGCCTTGAGCTCGTCGTAGTCCATGCGCAGTTCCAGCGCGCTTCCCGCCACGAAGCAGCCCGCCGCACCGCCCAAAAGCAAAGCATAGGGGCGTTCAGCGGGCCTGCCCGCCGCGTCCATGGCGCCGCCCGCGGCCGCGATAAGCTGGCCTAGGCGCACGCCCATTTCCCATTCCCCGTAGCCGGGCTTAGCCAGGTCGCCAGACAGGCAAAAAATTTTCGTGCCCGGGGAGCCGGCCGTGCCGAGCGCCAGGTAGGCGTCCGCGCCGCGCTCGATTACCCAGGGCAGGGCGGCCAGGGTCTCCACGTTGTTGACGAGGGTAG
The DNA here is from genome assembly GCA_041306725.1 of Spirochaetaceae bacterium. Lineage (GTDB taxonomy): Bacteria > Spirochaetota > Spirochaetia > Treponematales > UBA12059 > UBA5200. Next base: position 2,160 of record JBFZES010000213.1, read on the forward strand.
GCTTGCCCCAGAGCCCCGCCTCCGCGGGGAAGGGCGGCTTTATGCGCGGGTAGCCGCGTTTGCCTTCAAGCGACTCGATGAGCGTGAGCTCCTCGCCGCAGAGATAAGAGCCGCCGCCTAAGCGCAGCTCAAGGTCAAAGGAGAAGGCGCTGCCCAGCAGCCCTTCGCCTAAAAATCCCGCCTCGTAAGCCGAGGCTATGGCGGCCCGTACGCGCTCGATAGCCAGGGCATACTCGCCGCGGAGGTATATGTAGCCCTTGCGCGCGCCTACCGCGTAGGCGGAGATGAGCATGCCCTCTATGAGGAGCTGGGGCGAGCGCTCCAGTATGATGCGGTCCTTGAAGGTGCCAGGCTCGCCTTCGTCGGCGTTGCATACCACGAAGCGCTCGCAGCCTTCGTCGGCAGAACAGGCGGAGCCAGCCGCCGCGCGTTCCTTAATGCCGGTGGGAAAGCCCGCGCCCCCGCGGCCGCGCAGCTTGGCGCGGCTCATTTCCTCTATGAGCGCTTCCGGGGGCGTGGCCAAGGCCTTTTTGAAGCCAGAAAAGCCGCCCGCCCCTTCGTAGGCGCGGGCGTCGGCGGGCTCGGCCAGCCGGGGGTAGCGCAGGGCTACCCGCACGGGCTCGCCCGCCGTCTCTCCGAGGCCGTCGGCCGATGCCGGCGCGGCCTTAGCCGCGCCGCCGCAGGGTTCGCCCGCGCAGGGAGCCGCGCCCGGCCCTATGTGGGCGGCGTAGGAGCTATCGTCTCCCCATCCCGATGCGGCTAAGCCCTGTCCGTCGCGTTCGCGCAGGGAAACGAGTACCGAGCGGATTTTTTCCGGGCTTAAGGAGGCGTAAACCTCGTCGTCCACCATCATGGCCGGAGCGCCCGCGCAGCGCCCGAGGCATTGCGCCGTTTCCAGGCTAAAGCAGCCCGTGGGATCCGTGCCGCCGCATTCGGCGCCGGAGGCTTCTTCCGCAACCTTAAGGAGGTCGATGGATCCATGCATGCGGCATACCGGGGATACGCAGAGCCGTATGATATGCCTGCCGCGCGGGGCCAGGCTGAACATGGAGTAGTAGCTGGCTACGCCTTTTACGGCGGCGCCGGACAGGCCATAGCGGGCCGATGCCTCGCGGAGCGCCTGCGGCGAAAGCCAATTGCGTCCCGATTCCTGCTGTGCGGCGTGGAAGGAACCAAGTATGCGGTCGCGGCTGTCCATGGGCTTAGTATAGGCGCGTTTCTCCGGGGCGTCAAAAGGGCAATTGGTTTTTCTATGGCGAATATGCCAAACGAGCCTCAGCCAGTTCTTCCGGCGTGTTTATGCCCTTAAAGAGGCCGGGCGCGCCGTATGAGAGGGCCTGGCTTTCCGGTATGCGCAGCAGCTGCCTGCCTGCCAGCAGCCGCTGGATGGAACGGGCGGAGGACGCATCCGCCGCGCGCAGACCGTCGAGCAGGCCGCGGGAATAAAAGGCCTGGAAGGGCTCGAAGTAGGGTCCTGACGCGGCGGCGCAGGCTATCGCTTCGGGCTCTTGCCCTTCGGCCAGGCCTATGCGCCGCGCCAGTTCGTCTATCCACGCGGGCGAGAAGGCGGGCATGTCCACGGCTATCAGGTAGAGCCAGCGGCTTTCGGCGGCGCGGAGGCCGGCTACGAGGCCGGCTAGGGGGCCTTCATAGCCTGGTTCGTCGGGTACGCAGCGCAGTCCCAGGCTCGAGAAGGCTTCGGGCCGGGCGGTGGCCACGATAAGGTCGTCGAAGCGTTGCCGCAGCGATGCGGCTATGCGCGCCGCCAGGCGCTCGCCGCCCAGTTCAAGGTAGAGCTTGTCCTGCCCCCGCATGCGCTCGCCGCGGCCGCCCGCCAATATGCAGGCCGAGCCGAAAGCCCTCATGCCTGCCCGTCCGCCTTTGGCTCCTGGGGGCCGGTATCAGGCTCGGGCTTTTGCGGCGCGCCGCCGGGCTTTCGCCCGCGGGTATCGGCTCCCGGCTTGCGGCTTGCCGCGCCTGTAGCGGGGGCTTCAAAGCCTTTCTTTTCCCGGTATTTCTTATGGAGGTAGGGACGATGAAAGGTCCACATATAGAGCTTTTCCAGCTTTTCCCGCGCCCAGGGCGTGCGCCGCAGGAATACCAGGCTCGATTGCACGCTGGGTTCGTACATGAAGCACTTGGCGTGTATCTTCTCGGCGAGCCCGTCCCAGCCGAGTTTCTCCTGCAAGGCCTCCACCATGGCCTTGAGCGTCACGCCGTGAAGGGGATCATTCCGCTGCTGCGGCTCGAGAGGCTCGGTATCGGGCATGGCTACTCCTTGGCATAGGCCTTCAGTCTTGCCCATATTCCGCTAAAAATCAATTAGTTCCACGAAGCTTGTGTTTCATCGCCAGTGGCACATGCGCTGGCATAGGCCTATGCTCCTATGTACTATACATTGCGTCGCGTCTGCCGCATACACAAGCTTCGGGGAACTAGCTATACTGTGCCCCATGCGTATCGCGCTCATGGCCATAAACGCCCGCTACACCCATTCATCGCTGGCCCTGCGCTATCTGCGTAACGCGCTGGAGGCCTGCTCACTGCGGCGGGGCCTTCGCTACGAACTATCGCTCCGGGAATACCACATAAGCCAGCCCCGGCTGGACATCGTGCGCGATATGGCCGCGCTGAGACCTGAGCTCCTCCTCATATCGGTGTATATTTGGAACGCCGAGCTTGTATCCCTGCTCCTGCCCGACCTGCGCGCCTTGCTGCCCGCCTGCCGCATCGTGCTCGGCGGCCCCGAGGCGGCCTATAGCCCGGAGCGCTGGCTGGCGGGACACCCCGAGATAGACCTGATCGTGCGTGGCTCGGCGGAGGCCGCGGCCGAGCTCTTATCTTCGCCTTCCTTCTCGTTCGACGATTATCCGCGGCGTTACGCGGCGCTTGGCCCCGCTCCTTTCGCCGCCGTGCCCTTTCCCTATAGGGATGAGGATGCTGACGATCTTGCGGGCAGGTACCTCTACTATGAGACGAGCCGCGGCTGCCCCTTCAGCTGCTCATACTGCCTGTCTTCCAGGGAAGATCAGGCCTTGGAAGAAAAGGACGTAGACGCCGCCTGCGCGGAGCTCGACGCCCTCGTCGCCATGAAGCCCGGGCTCGTCAAGCTGGTGGACCGCAGCTTCAACGCCAATCCGGAGCGCGCCCGCCTCATATGGCGCCACCTGATACGCCGGCACGCGGATTCAGGTTGCCGCTTTCATTTCGAACTGCATCCCCTGTTCCTTGGCGATGAGGACTACGGGCTGTTGGCCAACGCGCCGGAGGGCTTTTTCCAGTTCGAGCTGGGCGTGCAGACCGTGCACGCGGCCACCAGGGCGGCCATAGGGCGGGGCGGCGATTGGCCCCGCGAAAAGGCGGCCATAGCCAGGCTTGCGGCCCTTAAGACCGCGCACCTGCACCTGGACCTTATAGCGGGGCTGCCCGGCGAGGGCCTGCCTGAGCTGGCCCAGAGCTTCGACGAACTCATGGAGCTTGGCGCGGATCAGCTGCAGCTGGGCTTCTTAAAAGGCCTGTCCGGCACCGCCCTCCGCGAAGGCGCGGCCTCCTTCGGCGCCCTGTTCCAGGCACGGGCCCCCTATGAAGTGCTGCGCACGGACAGCCTCAGTTCAGAGGACTTATCGGCCCTGAAGCGCGTCGAGGCCCTGGTGGACAGCCTCTACAATAGCGGGCGATTTAGGGCCGAGATGGAGCGGGCTTCCGTTTCGCATGGCGGCTATTTTAAGGCCTATGAAGCCTTCGCCGGCTATGCGCTAGGGCTGGGCTTCGACCTGCGCACGAAGGACCGCATGAAGCTCGCCCCGCTCCTGGAAGAATTCCTTTCGGGGTAAATTTCTCTTGACCCGTGCAAGCGCGCTGGCTATAGTAGGCGAGAGGATGCGCGCGCTAATCGCGCCTTCCTCCATCCCCAAAGCATGAAGAGAGGACACGGCATGAACGATTCCGACGGCCCAAGTAGTCAGCCCCCGGAACCCTTCCCATCCCAGCGTAGCCAGAGGCGCGCCTCCTAGCCGTATCCCGCCATCATGGCCGGGCATCCGACTCCGGGCGACGCGCCGGAGGAGGACCCAATGCTCGAAGAACTCATAGCGCCGGACCTGCGCGCCGCCCTGGAAGAGGGCGACATAGCGGGCGTGGCCGATTTCCTTACCGATAACCATCCCGCCGACTCGGCGCCGCTCCTTGAGGCCTTAAGCCCCGAGGAAAGCCTCGTATTGCTCAACGCGCTGGATTCCCAGCTGCGCGCGGACCTGTTCTGCGAGCTATCGGGCAGCTACCAGGCGGACCTCGCCGAACTCCTGGACGCGAACAGCCTCGCCCTTCTTGCCTCGCGCCTGTCCCCCGACGACCGCGTGGACCTCCTTAAGTCCCTGCCCTCCGATCAGATGGACGAGGTGATGACCACCCTGGCGGCGCCTGAGCGGGAGGACGCCCAACGCCTTGCCTCCTATCCCGAAGGCACCGCCGGCGCCATGATGACCTCGGAATATATAGCCTTGCCGGCCAGCCTCACGGTAGCCGGGGCCATGGAGCGCATACGCAGGGAAGCGCCCAAGAAAGAGTC
>JBFZES010000214.1:0-14779 GCA_041306725.1 Spirochaetaceae bacterium
CGTTTCGTCGACGGCGTCGCCGTGGAACGGCCCGTGAGCTTCGAGGAGCAGTTCGCGAGCTGCGAGACACTGGTGAAGCGCTGGCACGGCAGCCATGGCGGACGCCTCAACATCGCGATGATCACGCCGACCCTGCGCGACGAACACGAAAAGAGCCTCAGCGCATCGGACCTTGCGGATGCCCGGGCGCAAACGCAGAAAGTGGCGGCGTTCGCCCGGGACGCAGGGCTCGTCTTCACGCAGGACGGCCACACGCGCGGCAGCGTCGCCTATGCCCATGAACTGGGCGTGCTGGGACCCAACGCGCTGCTGTCCCATTCCACGGGGCTGACCGACGACGAGATCAGGATCGTGGCCGACACGGGAACCCACATCGCCCACAATCCGAGCGCGGTCGCGTCCATCCTGGCGCGTTGCCCGGTAACGGAGTTGCTGGAGGCAGGCGCCAGTGTCTGCCTCGGCTCGGACGCGACGGCGCCCGACCGGTCCGGCGACATGTTCCGGCACATGCAGCAGTGCATGCACTACCACCGCACCTTCCACCACGACCCCACATGGCTGCCTCCGGGGCGCGTGCTGGAGATGTGCACGGTGGACGGCGCGCGGGCGCTCGGCATGGAAGACCAGATCGGCTCGCTCGAGCCCGGCAAGAAGGCCGACGTGGTGCTCCTCGACATGCGGAGACCGCATATCTACCCGCTGAACATGCCGGTCTTCCGGCTCGTCTATTTCGCCAACGGCAACGACGTGGATACGGTGATCGTGGACGGGCGCATCGCCATGCAGGGTCGCAAGGCGATGTTCGTCGACGAGGACGAGATCCTCGACGACGCGCAGCGCGAGGCGGAACGTTTTCTCGACCGTGCCGGAATGCGCGACGCGCTGGCGACGCCGCCCACCTTCTGGCGGCATGTGCGGGCCACGGACCAGATCGAGACGCATTGACCCGCGGGACGGACCGCAAGCCAGGAGACGGCGATGGCCGGGACGATCTACGTCATCAACCCGAACTCCTCGACCGGCGTGACCGCCGGCATCGCTGCCGGATCGCCGGCGCTTAGGCTTGGGGCCGTTTCCGCGCCCGCCCCGGTTTGGGCCGCGCCGGCCGCTGGCGAGCCGGCGGGCTGCGTCTGGCCCGCGGCGGCCGCGCCCGAAGCCGGGCTTGCAGAGCCTGAGCCTTGCTGGGCCGGGGCGGCGACGGGGGCCGGAGCGGAGGCTGACCCTTCCGCGCCGCCAGGGGAGCTTGGCGAAGAGGCGCCGCAGGCGGCGAGGGCCGCGCTTATGAGTATGCTCGCGAGCGCGGGGAGTATCTGTCCCCGGCGCTTGTTCTGCTTGGCGGAATGTATCATGGCTGCACGCTCCTGGCTCTTAGTTAAGATATTCCTTGACGGTATCGGCCATACGCCGCAATTCGGCGGCTACGAGGGCGTTGAAGCTGCCGGAAGGGAACCGGCCCTCGTGGTCCGCTCGCCCCGCATCGAGGCCGGTAAGCGCCTCTATGCCCTCATCGATAGTAGATACCGCATAAATGGAGAACTTTCCATCCCGTATAGCCGACATGACTTCCCTTGAGAGGGTAAGGTTGGCCAAATTCTGCCTTGGGACCAGCACGCCCTGGCTGCCGCTTAAGCCCACGCGCTTGCATATCTGATAAAACCCCTCGACCTTCTCGGTTACGCCGCCGACGGGCTGAATTTGCCCCATCTGGTTTACCGAGCCGGTTACCGCTATATCCTGGCGCAGGGGAACCCTCGCTATGGCGGAGAGGAGGGCATAGACCGCGGTAGAGGAGGCCGAATCGCCCTCCACCGCCGTATACGATTGCTCGAAGCAAATCGAGGCCGATACGGCCAGCGGTATGTCGCGCGCGTAGCGGCTGCGCAGGAAGCCCTCCACGATGAGCACGGCCTTATCGTATATCTCCCCGGAGAGGCCCGATTCCCCTTCTATATTGATGACGCCGCTTTCGCCGGGGGATACCTGGGCGCTTATGACCGCCGGCAGGCCGAAGGCATAGTAGCCGCGGTCGTGCACCGCCAGGCCGTTCACCCTGCCTACGCAGGAGCCGGCGGCGGTCAGGATTATTTGCCCGCTCATGATCATGTCCGCCAGCTTTTCCTCGGGCAGGTCCGACATCCAGGAGCGCATGCGCTCGGCGGCTTCCACTTCCTCTTCTCCTATGGCCTCTTTGCCGGCCTTGGCAGCGCGGTAGTCCGCCTCGCGCAGCAGGTCTGCTATGCGCGAAAAGCGGGTGGACAGGCGGTCTTTGTATTCCGAAAGCCGTATGCCGTACTCTATTACGGCTGCTATGCCCTCGGCGCTGAGCTCGCGCAAGCCCTCTTCGCGGCTGATCTTACGGGAAAACGATACGTACTCCCGTATGGATTCATCGTTCCGCGGCATGGACGAGTCGAATTCCGCGCTTATCTTAAAGAGCTTCTGGAAATCCGGATCGGCCTGGTAGAGGGCGTCATAGAGCATTTCGCCGCCTATCAGCACTACTTTCACGTCGAGCTCTATGGCTTCGGGCTTTATGGACGCCGGCTGGTTGAAGGGGCCTCCCTGGCCTTGGATCTCAAGCTTGCCGCTGCGCAGGACGCGCTTCAGGGCCGACCACGCTTCTTCGTCCTGAATGAGGTCTTCGGCCTGCAGCACGAGGAAGCCGCCGGCGGCCTTGAGTATGGAGCCCGCGCGTATCCGGAGGTAGGAAGCCCTGTCGCCGCCAGGCTCTTCGCCGCCCTGGTCTATGGCGCCGAACAGGTTCGCGTAGTTCGGGTTTGATTCCATGACTATGGGCGGCGCGCTAAGGCCGCCGTTAGTGGTGAGCAGATTGATGCCGTAGCGGGAAAGGGGCGCTTTGCGCCCGTGGGGCCGTTCTCCCCCGTCCTTGCTTTGGAAGAGATAGAGATGGCCGAGCGCGTCCCGCTCCAATTCCCGCAGCCAGTCCCTGATTTTGTCCTGTGGATACAGCTTGGCGATGAATTCGGTCTCCGCGCGCACCAGCGGCTCGAGCGCTTCCCTGTGCAAGGCCTCCACGCGGTGCTCAAGCGAGGACCTGCCGCGCTTAAGGTCGACGAAGAGCAGCCGCATGCGGTCCATGTGGCTGAAATAGCGCTCCCGCAGGCTTCCGTACTCGTCCTCGGCGAGGGCGCCTCCCTGGGCCTTGGCTTGCAGCTCTTCGAAGGACACGGCTTCGCCGTCCCGCACGGGCATGATATCGGCGGCCGTCTGGCCGTCTTCGCTCTGCAGCTGCACGATGCGGAAGCCGTCTGCGGCGAGTTCCGCTTCAAACGCGGCAAGCCGCTCGTTCTCCTCGTTCTCCCAGGATGCCGCCAGCTCTTCCTTTTTCTTCTTGAACTCGCCGCTTTCCGCCTGCATGGCCACGAGCTTTTTCACGTTCTCTATGAAGCCATGGATCTCCCGCTTAAAATCGCGAGCCTTGCCCGCCGGGAAGGAGAGGGCCCGCGGCGCGAGAGGCGAGCGGAAGTCGTATACGTAGGCATAGTCTTTTAGGGCGAGGGGCTGGGGCTTGTAGGCGCCGAGGCAGCGGAGCACCGCGGTACGGCGCCCGGTGCCCGGCACGCCCGTCACGAACAGGTTATAGCCTTTTCCCCGTATGGCCGTGCCCATTTCCAAGGCCTCGAGCGCCCTCGGCTGGCCTATGATGGCCTTGCCCCAGTCGCCGCCGTCCAGCCGCCGCACATCGTCCGCCGATACGGCATAGCCCAATTGCTCATGGCTCAGCTTGAATCGTTCGGCGCTCATGTACCCTCCCGGGCGGCTGTCAGTCCGCGTATTCTATCAGTTGGGATACCGGCACTATAGCATAGCCCTCCGCGATCAGCGCGTTAATGAGCAAAGGCAGCTCGTTGAACAGGAAGTCGTCCCTGCCGCCTTCGGGTATGCCAAGCTGTATGGGTATGATGGAGCCGGGACGCACGGCGCTTACGACGGATTCCACGAGGGTGTGGGCGCTCGCGTACAGGCTCTGGGTAACGCTGCCCTGAAAGCGCCCCACCCAGTCGAGGGGATCGATATCCCTGCCCACATAGGTATAGTGCATGGCGGCGGCCGCCTCTAGGAGCACGCTGCTCGTTGCGTAGTACGGGGCGTGCCAGAGCAGGCTCAGCTCGGCGCCGGTAGCCTGGAAATATTCGTCCTCCGTGCGCGCGAGCCCGCGTTTGACGAATTCCCCGTCTATGCGGTAGCGGGCGTCCGTGGCGTCGAAGACGCTGAAGAAGAGATTCCCCGCCTCATGGCCGCTCTGCGCTATCAGGCGCGCGGCGCCGGGATTGCGGCGTATGAATTCGCCGTTTAAGAAGAAGGTAGCGCGTATTTCATAGGCCTTGAGCGCGTTGAGTATCGTTACGAGGCCTTCGGCCCCTTCGTGCGCGTTTATTACCAGCGCTACCTCGCGCCTGCGTATGCGAGAGCCGTAGTTGAATATGCCAGGCTCCCGCGGGTCGTCCCGGTCGGGAAAGGGCGCATAGCTGCGGCCGGGCTTGGGCAAGAGGCTCGTCGTGCCGAGGGTCTTGATAGAGCGCAGCATGATAAGGTTCTTGTAGGCGCCCGACGAGAGGGCGTCCAGGTATACGCGATATTGCGCCGAGCTCGTCGATAGCTCCCGCGCCGCGTAGGAGGCGCTGCGCTGCCAGGCTGCCGCCAGGGGCGAGCTCTCATAGGCTTGCTGGCCTACGCGGGCCATGGCCACGCCCGGCTTATCCTTGGACCAGCCGTATGCGTCCGCCTGGGACAGGGCGATGAGCGTCCTTGAGTCCCCGGAGAGCGCTACGAGCTCGGTAAGCGACTTTCCCGCTATGACGAGCCGGTCATTGGACACCCAGAGCGCGGATAGCGCCTCCGGCGCAGAAAAAGCCCGCTCGGTGGCCCAGTTTGAATAGCGCCGCACGCTCACGCCGCTGGCGCTGGCTATGGCTATGCGGGTCTCGTCGGGCGACAGGGCGAGCGACCTGGCGCCGGCCACGTCGAGTTCTTGGAAGGACGCGGACAGGCCCTCGTCGCCGCGTACGGGTATCTTTACGCGGTACGCTCCCGATACCCTGTCGCCGTTGCGTATGGAGCCGGTGAAAATGGTCACCTCGTCGCTGGAAGGCCATATAACCTGATTTACGACCGTGTTTCCCTGCAGGAAGAGGTAGGGCATGGCGCGTACCTCATCGCTCTGGCCATAATCGTCGGGATCGAGGCGGTACAGGAATATGTTCCTGCCGTCTTTGCATAACAGTACCTTGCCGCCGTCGGGGGATATCCAGAACGAGTCGAAATTCGGGTCGTAGGGGAAGGGGGCCTTGCCCACGAGGCTGCCGGGCGCGACGATGCCCGAGTATATGGCCTGGGTGAAGAACTCCTCGGGCATGATGCGGTACATGGAGCGCTCGCGTAGCACGTAGAGGCTGCCATTGGCGCTCCAGCGCGCCTGGGCTATGCGCCCCTTGCCTATGCGCCGCCAGCTTTCGTCGGGTATCCTGCCCGTGCGCGCCTGCTCGATTGAAAAGTAAAAGAGCTCGTTGTCGCGGCTGTACACGAAATAGCGCGAATCGAGCGACCAGGCGGCCGGGAAATTGTCTACGGAGAAGGCTATGCCCTTGGCTATCATGGTGTTCGACGACTTCGTTATATCGAAGAGCATGAGGTCGCCGCGGGCGGCCCCCGTGGGCGCTATATAGAGGATGAGGCTGCCGTCCGGTGCCGGCCGCGCGTCTATGATCTTACCCTGCTGCACGCTTGCGCCCCGCGCGAACGAGGGGAAGCCCGCTACAGGCTTAATGCCGCCAAAGCCCCGCTCGGTCATGAATACGCCGTAGCGGTTGCGGATCTGCAGGCGCCTGCCGTCGTCGACTATGGTAAGGGCCTCGGGATAGAAGCTTAGCTGCACGGCTTCGGGAGCTTCCGCCTTCGTGGCGAAGAGGGTATCGTAGGACTGCCCGTCAGGCAGATCGACCCTCGTGCTAAAGAGTATGGTATCGTCCGGGGCTATGTCCGGGCTGAGGAATTCAAGATCCGCTCGAGCCTCGTGGGCGGCGCTCAGCGCGAGCGCAAGGCCTATGAATAAAGCGTACGGGTTTTTGGTCATGGCATACCCTTTCGATCAATTTTCGGCAGTAAAAGTCCGCTTGCTGAGCCTGTTTAGTACTCGGGTGATGCACAGTATACTCGATGTAGGCATAGGCTGACATAGGGAATGGGGCGACCGGCGGCGCCGCGCTCGGGCCTGCGCCGCCAGGCAGGGTATATCTGCGGATGGGATGAGCCTAGCGAAGCGGAAAGAATTGCTCGCAATGGCCAGAGCCTTTGATTTTCTGGCGCGTTACGCGGCAGATGCCTTCTTTGCCTGCATCGACCTTTATGATTTTCTTATCCGCATAGTACGTGCGTTGGCCATCCCATTGTATACAGGCGTAACAATGTTTCTTGCCGGCTTCCATAAATTCTTGGGACATCCGGTGCTCCTTTCATGCCTCTCGATTCTTAATATTGATGCTTTTTTATGTTTCGGAGTATAACACGGAATACTCCACGGCTAAATAATAAAATCACCTGCGCCGCGCTTGTGCGCCCCGCGTAAAATGGGCTAGTCTGGCTTCATGAGCGATAACGCGTCCAGCAACGGCAGGATTATTCGAGAGAGCGGCAAGCTGTCGGCGCTCACGCTCATTTCCCGCGTGCTTGGCCTCGTGCGCGAGATGACCAGGGCCGCCCTCATGGGTACCGGCGTGCTGGCCGAGGCGTTCACCGTGGCCTTTACCACGCCGAACCTGCTGCGGCGCCTGTTCGCCGAAGGCTCTATGGCCGTAGCGCTCATACCCACCATGCGCGCGTATTTCGTGGCCGGAAACGACCGGGATACCGAAGAATTCCTATCGGCCACCTTCAGCATGTTCGTCTATGCGGTGGGCATCGTGGTGGCGGCGGGCATAGCCGCCTCGGGGGCTATAGCGGGCATGTTCGCGGCGCTGGCCCAGAAGGGCACGGTAGTGGACGCGGCTGAAACCGCCGTGCTGCTGCGTATCATGTTTCCGTTTTTGGCCCTCGTATCCATCGCGGCTTTCCTGCAGGGCATACTCAATGCCCGCGACGTTTTCGGACCCCCCGGCTATGCGCCTATACTCTTCAACCTTGCCTTCATAGGCGTGCCCTACCTTATAGGCTCCTGGGCGCCCAACCCGGCGCGGGCCATGGCCATGGGCGTGGTCATAGGGGGGCTGCTGCAGGCCCTCTGTCAGCTGCCCGCCGTCATCAGGCTGGGGGCCCGCTTCCGCTTAGTGTCCCCCTTGCGCGCCCTGGCCAATCCCGGCATGAGGAAGGTAGTGCGCCTCATAGCGCCTACCATCGTGGGCATGGCCGCCTACGAGCTCAATGGCTTAGTATCGGTAGCCCTGGCTAACGCCAGCGGCTCGGCTACCAGCCTTTCCTTCTCTATACGGCTGCAGGAGCTCATCCTGGGCATCTTTATCGTATCCATAGGCACGGTGCTGCTCCCTGAGCTGTCGGGCCTGGCCGCCGTGCTGGACTGGGAGCGTTACGTGGACCGCCTGGTGCGCGGCCTTGAGACCGTGCTCCTCATAACCGTTCCCGTGGCGTTCTTTTCTATTATAGAGCGCACGGACATCGTTAGCGTCGTGTATAGGTCAGGAGCCTTCGGCGACGAATCGGTGCGGATGACCGCAGAGGCCTTCCTCTATCACTCGCTCGGTCTGGTATTCATAGGCGTTCACCGCATCCTGGCCCCTGCCTTTTACGCGCGCGGCAATACCAGGCTCCCCGCCATCGCCGGCGTGGCCGCCGTGCTCGTCAATATCGCGCTGGCCCTGGCGCTTTCGCGGAGCATGGGCGGCGGGGGCATAGCCCTCGCGCTGTCCGTTGCCAGCCTGGTACAGGCCGCGGTGCTGGCGGCCATGCTGCTCAGTTTCAAGCTGCCCGGCCTCGCTGCCGGCCTCAAGTCGGCGCTGCTCTACGGCCTGCGCCTCTCGCTGTACTCCGTCGTGGCCGCGGCGCCGGTCTATCTGCTCAGGCGGCCGCTTTCCAGCCTTTTTGGCGCTCATCCCTCACGGCTCGTCTCTTCCGGGCTGCCGTTCCTGGCGTCCGCCCTGGTTTTCGCCTTCATTGGCGTCGGGCTCCTTGCCTTGGCCAAGGATAGCGTGGCGCTGTCGCTTATCGCTTCATTTAAGCGAAGGAAGGGCTAGCCGAGCCTTTCTTTCGCCGAATCCGCCCTTGACAAAAAAGGCGCGTATTGCTAAGGTACCGTCGCTTCGCATGCCCTTGTAGCTCAGTTGGCAGAGCACATCCATGGTAAGGATGAGGTCAACGGTTCGATTCCGTTCGAGGGCTTTCCGTTTATCCGGCTGGATAAACTTTGGCCGGGCAGGACGGTTGTCGCTTCGCGCCATCCGTTCGAGGGCTCTTGATTCTAGGCCGCTCGGCGGCGGAAGCGCGCTGGGGAGCTGGGCGATGGCGATTATCGCCGCTCGCGATAAGCTCTTTTTTTTTCGGCGTCGCATGGCGTTAAGCCTCGGCGCCTATCTCCTTTTGAGGAACGTGATATGGCTAGCAAGAAACAGACCGTCGAGATTATCGCTATGGCGTGCACCGAGTGCAAGCGTCGCAATTATACGACCACCAAGAATCGCAAGACCATGCAAGAGAAGCTTGAGCTCATGAAGTACTGCAAGTGGGACCATAAGCACACGCTTCATAAGGAAACCAAGGTAAAGTAAGCGCGGGCGGGGCCGTCTCGCCGCTCTGTCGCGATGCCGCGGCCGGTATCGCGCGCGTATCGATCGGGTTCTAGGAGCCCGCTCGATTCGCGATTAGGCCAGTAGCTCTAATGGTAGAGCGCCGGTCTCCAAAACCGGATGTTGAGGGTTCGAATCCTTCCTGGCCTGTGTTGTGCTAAATCGGCGCTAATTTTTCCGCCGAGGCTCCTCCGCGCTCATCGTGGCGCGGTTCGTCTATTTACGGCCGGCGGCCGGCTAGGGTAGCCGGGCACTGGTTTTGGCTTTATAAGGAGACGTCATGGGTAAGGTAATCCAGTTTTTCAAGGATAGTTACGGCGAGCTTAAGAAGGTAATATGGCCTTCCCGCGAGAACGTCCTTGCTTCGACCAAAGTAGTCATCGTATCTACCCTGATCGTCGCCGTTTTCCTCGGCCTGGTGGATTTCCTCCTGGTTCGCGGCATCGACCTCTTCTTCTAAGCCGGTATACGCATGGCCAAATCATGGTACGTACTGCACGTATACTCGGGCTACGAGAATAAGATCGAGCGTACTATCCGCATGCTTTTGGCTAACGGCGAGCTCGATCCCGCCATCGTGGCTGACATTAAAGTGCCCAGCGAGGACGTCGTCGACGTGAAGGACGGCAAGAAGCGCACGAGCACGAGGAAGATGCTTCCCGGCTACATACTCGTGGAAATGGATCTGCCCGATGCAAGCTGGAAGGCTACCTGTTCTTCCATACGCAAGATAACCGGCGTCACCGGCTTCGTGGGCGCCACTATGCATAATAAGCCGGCGCCCATATCGCAGGATGAGGCCCGGCATATCCTGCAGCGCGCCGGCGAGATCCGGGGCGACCGGCCAGCCAAGTCGCGCCAGAATTTCGCCATAGGCGAGCAGGTAAAAATCATAGAGGGACCCTTCGACTCCTTTACCGGGACGATAGAAGAGGTCAATCAGGAGAAGAGCAAGCTTAGGGTAATGGTCGGTATCTTCGGGCGCGCCACGCCGGTGGAAGTCGACATGCTCCAAGTCGAGAAAATGTAAGGCGGCGCCCCTTAAAGGCGCTTTCCATATTCGGGTGCAGCAGGACCCGCGTCCTTGGCGCTTCGCGCCGGGCGCTCGTCCGCTCCGCAGGATGGGAGCCGAGGGTCTAACCCGATCCTTGGCGCTATCCCCGGCTCTCGAATCCCCGCAGGGGGGTCGAACCGGGGGCCTGCCTCCTTAAAGAGGGGCGCAGGATACCACGAAAGGAGTCTACTATGGCAAAGAAAGTGGTCACGGCAGTCATTAAGCTGCAGTGCCCGGCGGGCAAAGCGACGCCCGCTCCGCCCGTAGGTCCCGCTTTAGGGCCTCACGGCGTCAGCGCCCCCACGTTCTGTCAGCAGTTCAATGACAGGACCAAGTCGATGGAGACGGGACTTATCATCCCCGCCATCATCACCGTCTATAAGGATAAAAGCTTTACCTTTATCCTTAAGTCCCCTCCCGCCTCGGTGCTTATCAAGAAGGCCGCCGGCTTGGAAAAGGGCTCTCCGGTGCCTCATAAGCAGAAGGTAGCCAAGCTGCCCCGCGCCAAGGTGACCGAGATAGCCAAGATCAAGCTCAAGGACCTGTCCGCCAACGACATCGAAGCCGCAGAGCGCATCATCGCCGGAACCGCCCGCAGTATGGGCGTCGAAGTGGAGTGGTAAGCTATGAAGCACGGTAAGAAATACCTAGCGTCGATCAAGAAGGTCGACGCCGAGAAGGCTTATGAAGTAGTCGAGGCTTGCGCCCTGGTAAAGGATATCAAGTGCGCCAAGTTCGACGAAACCGTAGAGGCCCATATACGGCTCAACCTTAAGAAGAGCCAGTCCGTACGCGACACCGTCGTCCTTCCCTACCAGTTCAGGGGCGAAAAGAAGGTGCTCGTGTTCTGCAAGCCCGAGAAAGCCGCCGAGGCCCTTGCCGCGGGCGCGGCCTTCGCGGGTTCCGACGAGCTCATCGAGAAGATCAAGGGCGGTTGGATGGACTTCGACATAGCGGTGGCTACCCCCGATATGATGAAGGACGTGGGTAAGCTCGGTATGGTGCTCGGCCGCCGCGGCCTTATGCCCAATCCCAAGACCGGCACCGTCACCTTCGACGTGGCCGCCGCCATAGCGGAGCTCAAGAAGGGCCGCACCGAATTCCGCACCGACAAGACCGGCATCATACACATCGCCGTAGGCAAGGTATCCATGGACGCCGACAAGATAGCCGAAAACGTGACCACGCTCCTTGGCGAGATAGCCAGGAAGCGCCCCGCGGACGTTAAGGGCGAGTTTGTCCAGTCTATTTTCCTTGCGTCTACCATGAGCCCCAGCGTTAAGCTGGCCACCGCTAAGGCAGAGAGGTAAGCTATGGCACTTCGTGCAAAGAAAATCCAGCCAAGCAAGGCCGAGGCCATCGCGGCCATAGAAGCCAAGATACAGAACAGCCAGGACTACATCTTCACCGATTACCGCGGCCTTACCGTGGAGCAGATTACGACCCTCAGGGGCCAGCTCCGCGCCAAGAACGCCGAGTACCACGTGATCAAGAACAACTTCGCCCGCCTGGCGTTCGAGAAGCTCCAGTTCCCCGGCGTGGGCGAGGCGCTTGCCGGCCCCACCGCCGTAGCCTTTGCCAAGGCCGACGCTAACGAGGTGGCCAAGATCATCCTCGATTTCGCCAAGGAGACTTCGGTAAAGCTCAAGGGCGCCATCGTCGAGAAGGAATTCCTCAACGAGAAGGCCATCGTGGAGCTGTCCAGGCTCCCCGGCAGGAACCAGCTCATCGCCATGTTCATGGCCGGCCTCAAGAGCCCCATACAGAAGCTCACCTACACCCTCGTCGCGCTTCAAGAGAAGCTCGCGGGCGGGGCAGAGGCTTAAGTATCGGTTTGTACAGCCTTTTGGGCTTTCAGGCTTCCGGTTAGCTGCCGTTCCTGAAGGCCTTGAGTTAAGCCTCCCGTATGGGAAGGCAACACAGATTAAGGAGAAGATAATATGGCAGCCCTTACGATCGCCCAGATTCTCGACGCCATCGCCGAGATGAAAATCACCGAGATCGCCGATCTCATCAAGGCCATGGAGGAGAAGTTCGGCGTTACCGCCGCCGCTCCCGTAGCCGCCGCCGGCGCCGGCGCCGCCGCCGCCCCCGTGGAAGAGCAGACCGAGTTCACCGTAATCCTCAAGGCCGGCGTCCCCGCCGACAAGAAGATTTCCGTGATCAAGGAAGTCCGCACCATCACCGGCCTGGGCCTCAAAGAGGCTAAGGATCTGGTCGAGGCCGGCGACAAGCCCCTTAAGGAAGGCATTCCTAAGGACGAAGCTGAGAAGATCAAGAAGTCTATCACCGAAGCCGGTGGTACTGTCGAGGTGAAGTAAGGATCTTGAATGAGATCCGCACTCCGCATGATTGTTCCGGCCTAGCGCTTCGCGCTAGCCGCCGGGGCTAAGGTGCCGGACGCCAGGCGCGTCCGGTGCCTTTTCGTGCCTATGCGTATGCGCGGCCGCGGCGCCGCTTCTAGCTAGATAGACGGGGGCAAACGGCAGAGCCGCGAGCCCGGAGCAGGTAAAAACGTTTTCGTATCCAGTAGAGGGGGTAACGATGGCCTACACAGAAAATAAGGTCACCCGTACATACGTCGGCAAGGACTATAAGGAAGCTATAGAGCTTCCGGACCTCATAGACATCCAGTTGTCGAGCTATGAGCGTTTTCTCCAGCGCGCCCGCATGAGCAAAGGCGTCGCTCCGGAGCCCTATGGCCTTGAAGAAGTATTTAGGGCTACCTTTCCTATCGAGAGCCCCAACGGCGACATGCTCCTTGAGTATGAGCATTATACGCTCGACGAGAGCGCCATAAAGTATAGCGAATACGACTGCAAGCAGAAGGGCCTCACCTATGCCGTTCCGCTTAAGGCGCGCATAAACCTCGTGTTCCAGAAGACGGGCGAAATTCGCCAGAAGGATATTTACCTCGGCGACGTGCCCCTGATGACCGATAGGGGTACCTTTATCATCAACGGCGCGGAGCGCGTCGTGGTGTCCCAGATACACCGCTCGCCGGGCGTCATCTTCTGCCATGAAAAAGGCATTTACTCGGCGCGTATCATACCCTACCGGGGCTCCTGGCTCGAATTCGAGATAGACCAGAAAAAAGAGCTGATTTATACCAAGATAGACCGCAAGAAGCGCATCTTAGGCTCCATGTTCCTCAGGGCCGTGGGTTTCGAGACGCGCGAAGACATAATAAACGCCTTCTATAAGACCGGTACCCTTAAGCTGTCCGACAAGCGCGAGGATCGCGACCACGCGGTAAACCGCGTGCTGGCCAAGCCCATATGGGTAGAGCAGGACGGCGAGAAGAAGCGCCTGTTCCGGGCCGGCGACAAGATCCACCTCCATGACGTGGACGAGCTCGTCACCCTGGGCGTTACCAAGATCGAGGTCATAGACTTCGAGCACGAAGAGGGCCTGCACTGGAATATGATGCTCAACTGCCTTGAGCGCGAGGATATCAAGCTCGTCAAGGAAGACCCCAGCCAGGACGAGCCGGCCAAGGCCGACGCCCTTGCCGCGGTATACGCCACGCTCATGCCCGGCGAGCCCATAACGGTGGACAACGCCGAGCGCGACCTGCACTCGCTGTTCTTCTCCACGAGGCGCTACGACTTGGGCAAGGTGGGCCGCTACAAGCTCAACAAGAAATTCAACTACAAGACGCCGGTGGACGAGTTCACCCTTACCCGCGAGGACATCATCGCCACGATGAAGTACCTCATGACGGTGTACTATGGCGAGAACAACCTGGACGATATCGACCACCTGGGCAACCGCCGCGTGCGTTCCGTAGGCGAGCTCCTCTCCAACGTGATGAAGAGCGCCTTCAGCCGCATGGAGCGCATAGCCAAAGAGCGCATGAGCCTTAAGGAAACCGACACCATACGGCCCCAGGACCTCATATCGATCAAGCCCGTCGTGGCCGCCATAAAGGAATTCTTCGGATCCAGCCAGCTGTCCCAGTTCATGGATCAGGTAAACCCGCTGGCCGAGCTTACCCACAAGCGCCGCTTGAACGCCCTCGGCCCCGGCGGCCTTTCCCGCGACCGCGCCGGCTTCGAAGTGCGCGACGTGCACTACACGCACTACGGCCGCATGTGCCCCATCGAGACGCCGGAAGGCCCGAACATCGGCCTCATCGTTTCGCTGGCCACCTACACCACGGTCAACGAGTACGGCTTCCTCGAGACGCCTTACCGCAAGGTCATAAACGGCCGCGTGAGCGACGACATAGAGTTCCTGTCCGCCATGGACGAGGACCGCTACTACATAGCCCAGGCCAGCGCCAAGATAGACGACAAGGGCAATTTCCTGGAGGACCAGGTGTCGGTGCGGCACCAGGGCGACTATGCCACCCGCGTGGGCAAGGACATCCAGTACATGGACGTGTCGCCCAAGCAGATCATATCGGTGTCCGCGGCCCTCATACCCTTCCTTGAGCACGACGACGCCAACCGCGCCCTCATGGGCTCGAACATGCAGCGCCAGGCCGTGCCCCTGCTCTTCACCGACCCGCCCCGCGTGGGCACCGGCATGGAGAAGAAGACCGCGTACGACTCTGGCGTGCTTATCAAGGCCAAGCGCGCGGGCGTGGTGGACTTCGTGGACGCTTTCCACATCCTCATCCAGCCCGACGAGGACAAGGCGGCGCGTGACGAATACCTGCTCATCAAGTATCAGCGCACCAACCAGGATACCTGCTACAACCAGCGGCCCATCGTCAGACATGGCGAAAAGATACTCAAAGGCCAGGTCATAGCGGACGGTCCGGCCACCAAGGACGGAGAACTTGCCCTGGGCAGGAACATCCTGGCCGGCTTCGTACCGTGGAACGGCTACAACTACGAGGACGCCATCCTCATCTCGGAGCGCGTCGTCAAGGAAGACCTGTTCACCTCGGTGCATATCAAGGAATTCCAGACAGAGGTCCGCGAGACTAAGCTGGGTCCCGAACGCATTACCCGCGATATACCCA
>JBFZES010000215.1:0-11184 GCA_041306725.1 Spirochaetaceae bacterium
GATTTCGGCAGCCAGTACACCCAGCTCATAGCCAGGCGCATACGGGACTTCGGCGTATACACGGACATACGCGCGGGCGATACCGCACTCGACGACAGCCTGCTTAGGGACGTGAAGGGCATAGTGCTATCGGGCTCGCCTTTTAGCGTATATGAGGAAGGCGCGCCCGCGCCCGACAAGCGGGTCTATTCTGGAGCCCTGCCCGTGCTAGGGGTGTGCTACGGAGCCCAGCGCATGACCGAGGACTTCGGGGGCAAGGTAAGCGCCTTGCCCGACCGCGAATACGGCAGGCGGCCGGTGCGCATACTCGAGGCCGATCCGCTCTTTAAGGGCCTGCCAGACGAATTCCTGTCATGGATGAGCCATGGCGACTCTATAGAGCGCATGGCGCCCGGCTTCCGCGTCATAGCGCAAACCGATAAGGGCATACCGGCTGCCATAGCGCACGAGAGCCTACCGCTGCGCGGCGTGCAGTTCCACCCCGAGGTGACGCACTGCGAGTTCGGCGGCGCGATACTCAAGAATTTCGCCTTGGGCATATGCTCCTGCAAGCCGGAATGGACCATGGCCCGCTACATAGAGGACGAGCGCGCGGCCATAGCGGCCCGCGTGGGCTCTTCGCCGGTATTGCTCCTTATATCGGGCGGCGTAGATTCCACCGTAGCCGGGGCCCTGCTCTTAAGCTGCCTGCCTAAAGACCGGGTGCACCTCGTGTATATCGATACGGGGCTCATGCGCAAGAGCGAGAGCGAGGAGGTCATGCGCACGCTCGGGGGCATGGGCGCCCTGCACGTGCACAAGATAGAGGCCGAAGCCGAATTCTTGGCCGCGCTCGCCGGCGTCGAAGATCCGGAAAAAAAGCGCCACATCATAGGGGACCTCTTCATAAGCGTGCAGGAAAAGGCCGTGGCCCGCCTGGGCCTCGAGGATTCCTACCTGGCCCAGGGCACGCTCTATACCGACCTCATAGAATCGGGCAAGGGCGTGGGCAAGAAGGCCCAGGTAATCAAGAGCCACCATAACGTTCGCTCGCCCCTGGTGGAGCGCAAGAGGGCCGAGGGCAGGATCATAGAGCCTTTGGACCGCCTCTATAAAGACGAGGTGCGCGCCTTGGGCCGCGAGCTAGGCGTGCCCGAACGGGTAGTATCCCGCCATCCCTTCCCCGGCCCGGGCCTTGGCGTGCGCGTGCTGGGAGAGGTTACCAAGGAGAAGTGCGACATACTGCGCGCCGCCGACGAGGAATACCTTCAGCAGCTGCGCGCCCGCGGCCTCTACGATAAAATCTGGCAGGCTTTCTGCGTGCTCCTGCCCGTACGCTCCGTTGGCGTCGCCGGCGACCTGCGTACCTACGGCTGGACCGTGGCCTTACGGGCGGTCGCCTCCGCCGACGGCATGACCGCCGACGTATACGATTTTGACATGAAGGAACTGCGCGAAATATCGGGCGCCATCACCAATAAGGTAAAGGCGGTGGGGCGGGTGGTATACGACGTGTCGAGCAAGCCCCCGGCTACCATAGAGTGGGAATAGGGCTCTAGTGCTCCACGATGATCTTGTTCGCGGCGCGGTCCAGGCGGAAACGGGTCTTCTTAAGCTGCTCTTCTATGCTTATGCGTATATGGCATATCGTTATGGTGCAGCCCGGATACACGCCGCCGCGGGCCTCGACGATAGCGCCGTCGTCTATATCGACGCGCTTGGCGAGGTCGGCAAGGTTATCCGCTAGGCTTTTCATTTTTTCGTGGGCCTGGTCGCGCAGTTTTTTTATGGAATCATCGGGGCGCTGCTTGAGTATAGCCTCAAGCCTTGCCAGCTTAAGCGAATGTTCCTTGAGTTCCTCGGAAGCTTGGTCGAGCTTCTGCTGTATCGTGAAATCAACGCCCGCGTTAATCACGGTAAGCGGCCGCGTCGCCCCGCCTATCCAGCCGCAGAGCACGCCATGGGTAGCGTGCACTTCGCCGCCTACTATGCGGCCCTTGTCGCCCATGGAGAGCCGGCCGAGCACGTAGAGGCTGGAGCCGACTATGGAACCGGGTATCTCCACGTCGCCGCGGACGGCGCAACGGGCGTTCTCCATGAACTTGGCCTTCAGGTTGCCGCCCACGCGGACGAAACCCTGTTCTTTGCCTATGATGCCCTGGGCGCAGAGCAGGTCTTTTTTCGCGCTCACGTCGAAGGCGTCCATCGTCTCTTTAATGCTAATGGAGCCGCCCGAGTATACCTTGAATCCCGCCGCTACGCCGCCTTCAATGATGACGTCGCCGGGAAACATGATATGCCCTACGCGGAAATCGACGTCGCCCTTTACCGTAAGCACGCTTTCCACGCTGAGCTTGGCGCCGTCCAAGCAAAGCTTGCCGTCTATGAGCGCGGCTATCTGGTCCCCGCGCCGCTCCAAATTCTTGCCTAGGCTGTACGCGGTGGGGTTTTGGGTAGCGTAGGCTATGCTCTTTCCGTATATGTCCGTGCCTGCCACGCCCTGTTTCATCGGGGCTACCGAGGCGACCTGCTCATCCTTCTGCACGATCGAATAAGGCTTGAGGCTCTTCCAGTCAACGCTTAATTCCCGCTCGTCCACGGGCACGAAGCCGGGTAAGAGGCTTACTATAGGCACGATATGCTCGGCGACCGCGTCTATGGGCGCTATGCCCTTGGCTATAGCCACCGCCCGCTGTATGTGTCCTTCCGTATTGGCCTGTAAAATGCGTTCATTGAGCGCGTCCCAATCGACGCCGCAGCATATGCCTAGCCTCGCGAGGAGTTCCGCGGCGTAGTCCGCGCTTATAGGCGCGCCGTCTCCAAGGGGCGGGTAGAGGTCCGCGCTCGCGCTCATGTTATCGGGAGACACGAATACTTCTAGGCGGCCGTCGTCTTTTCGCACGGCCGCCGAGTAGCCGAGGCTTCGGGAAGTATGGTCGTCTGAATCGCTATGAACGGACAATGGGCGGCTACCTCCCCTTCAAGTATCGGCAGCTAACGCTTCTCCCTTGCGCAAAAACAGGAGCGGGCATAGTATAGGCGTGCTCGTAGCCTACGCGCTTATCGTAAGCATATCACTAGTCGCACAGAGGAACCGCATGCGTGAAGCCCATGAGGTGAGCCGTCGTGAACGGCTCAAAATAATACTGAAGCTCTTGAGGGAGAACAGGGTAGAGTCGCAGGAGGAGCTGCTTGAGCTCCTTGAGGACAAAGGCGTGTTCATCACGCAGGCCACCCTGTCCAGAGACCTGAAGCTCCTCAAAGCCAGCAAGGTGGGGGCAGGCTCGGAAGGTTATTTTTACGCCGTCCCTTCGGACGACGAGCTCCGCAAGCGCGAAGAGATATACGCCCAGGATTTCCTGCGCGGCTACGTAACGATAGACTGGAACGAGCAGCTCGCGGTCATTAAGACCTACTCGGGGCATTCCGCCCCCGTGGCCCTTGCCCTCGATAATATGGGCCTTGACGGCATATTGGGTACCATAGCCGGGCAGGACAATAACGTGCTCGTGGCGCTCCGCAAGGGCTATGGCGGGGAGCGGCTCCTCGCGGAGCTTAAGGAGCGCATACCTGAGCTCGACGAAGAGTAAAAGCTATCTCTAGTGAAAGGACACGGCGCTTAGGCCCGAGCCGACCCTCGACGGGCCTTGGCTGTCGGAGGCTTATGGCGCCTTACGCCCGGTCATGGACGCGTGCTCCTCGAGCACATGCTCGATAAGCTCCGCTACGGGCCACGATAGGTTGCTCTCCGTGGTCATGGCGAAGGCCACGCCCTCTGGGCTGGCTAAGGCCGCCTTGATAGCCCGCATGGCTTTAATAGCTTCGTCCTGGTCGAGTCCGTGAAAGAGCACGAGCTTTCCGTCGGGTGGGCGTTCGGTATCCATAGAGAGTATTTTAGCCGCAATCGGCCCTTGGAGGCAAGCTTGCCTTAGGGCTCTCGACTCGTTATTTTAAACCCTATACCCCGTATCTTTATCCCACGAATAACGGAGCGAAGGCACACCATGGATTTCGAGAAATACACGCACCTTGCCCAAGAGGCCATACAGGCGGCCCACGCTAAGGCCCAAAAATCGGATCATAGCCAGATAGAGCTCGAACACCTGCTTTTATCCCTGCTTGAGGCCGAAGGCGGGGCCGTGCGGCCCCTGCTTGAGCGCTTAGGGGCTTCCCCTGAGGAGCTGGAGCGGGAACTCGAAACGGAGCTTGCCCGCCTTCCCAAGGTGTATGGCAACGCCGCGCAGGTATACCTATCGCCCGTAACGTCCAAGGTGCTCGCGAAGGCCGAGGCCGAGGCGGCAGCGCTCAAGGACGACTACGTAGCCGGCGAGCACATGCTCATAGCCATGCTGTCCGACGAGGCCAGCGTAGGCAAGCTACTCAGGGACAAGGGCGTTACCAAGACCGGCATACTCGAATCGCTCAAGTCCATACGCGGCAACCGCAGCGTAAAGGACCAAGCGGCCGAGGAGAAATACCGGGTACTCGAGAAGTACTGCCGCGACCTTACCGCCCTTGCCCGCAAGGAAAAGCTGGACCCGGTCATAGGCCGCGACGAAGAGATACGCCGCGTCATGCAGGTGCTCGCGCGACGAACCAAGAACAACCCCGTGCTCATAGGCGAGCCGGGCGTGGGCAAGACCGCTATCGTCGAGGGCTTGGCCAGGCGCATCGTGTCCGGGGACGTGCCCGATAGCCTGAAGGGCAAGAAGCTCCTCGCGCTGGACCTCGGCTCTCTGCTTGCGGGGGCAAAATTCCGCGGCGAATTCGAGGAGCGTCTCAAGGCCGTTATCGAGGAAGTGCAGAAATCGGACGGGCAGGTCATACTCTTCATCGACGAGCTCCATACCCTCGTAGGCGCGGGGGCGGCTGAAGGCGCTATGGACGCGTCTAACCTCTTAAAGCCGGCCCTTGCCCGCGGAGAATTGCGGGCCGTGGGGGCCACCACCCTGGACGAGTACCGCAAGCACATAGAAAAGGACGCGGCGCTTGAGCGCCGTTTCCAGCCCGTGCTCTGCGCGGAGCCTTCGGTGGAGGACACCATAGCCATACTGCGCGGCCTTAAAGAGCGCTACGAAGTCCACCACGGCGTGCGCATCATGGACGAGGCCCTCATAGCCGCCGCTACGCTCTCTGACCGCTACATAACCAGCCGCTTCCTGCCAGACAAGGCTATAGACCTCGTGGACGAGGCCGCCAGCCGCATCAAGATGGAAATAGAGAGCCAGCCTACCGAACTGGACCAGATAGAGCGCCGCATTCTGCAGCTTACCATAGAGCGTCAGGCCCTCTCTCGCGAGGAGGACGAAGCGTCCAAGGAACGGCTTATTAAGCTGGAAAAGGAGCTTGCCGAGCTTACGAGCAGACGGGACGCCATGCGGCTGCGCTGGAAGAACGAGAAGGGCCGCATCGACGAAATACGCAAGCTCAAGGAAGCCATCGAGCAGCTTAAGCTGGACGAACAGCGCCACGAGCGGGAGGGCAACCTGGCTAAGGCCGCCGAGATCAAATACGGCAAGCTCCTTGAGGCGCAGAAAGGGCTCGATAAGGCGGCCATCGCCATAAAGGCCCAGGGCGACGGCGAGCGCCTGCTTCGCGAAGAGGTATGCGAAGAGGACATAGCGCGGGTAGTATCCACCTGGACGGGCATACCGGTGTCCAAGATGCTTTCAAGCGAGCAGCAGAAATTCCTTGAGCTTGAAAAAGTGCTCGAGCGCCGCGTCGTTGGCCAGGACCGCGCCATAGAGGCGGTGTCCGACGCCATACGCAGGAACCGTACGGGCCTGTCGGATCCCAATAAGCCTTTAGGCAGTTTCCTCTTCGTCGGCCCAACGGGCGTAGGCAAGACCGAGCTGGCCAAGACCCTTGCCGACTTCCTATTCAACGACGAAAAGGCGCTTACCCGCATCGACATGAGCGAGTACATGGAAAAATTCTCGGTAAGCAGGCTCATAGGAGCGCCTCCGGGCTACGTGGGCTACGACGAAGGCGGACAGCTTACCGAGGCGGTGCGTCGCAGGCCTTACTCGGTCATACTCTTCGACGAGATAGAGAAGGCGCATCCCGACGTATTCAACGTGCTCCTGCAGCTCCTCGACGACGGCAGGCTCACCGACGGCCAGGGCAGGCTCGTCGATTTCAAGAACTCCATCGTCATCATGACGAGCAACCTCGGTTCCGACTTTATTTTGGACGCCAAGGATATGGGCGAAGTGCGCGCAAAGATAGACGAAGTGCTCAAGAGCGCCTTCAAGCCCGAATTCCTTAACCGCATAGACGAGACGGTGCTCTTTGAGCGCCTGGGGCCCGAGCATATGTCCGGCATTGCCCGAATACAGCTCGACCACTTGAAAGCCCGCCTCGCGGAGCGAAAAATCAGCCTGGAACTGAGCCCCGCCGCCGATGCCCTCCTGGCTAAGGAAGGCTATGACCCGCGTTTCGGCGCGCGCCCGCTCAAGCGCGTTATACAGGGCAGCCTGCAGAACCCCCTTGCCAAGCTCATGCTCAAGGGCGATATACGGGACGGAGACGCCATTACCATAGGCGTCAAGGACGGCGGCTTCCATTTCAGCGCCAAACGCCATGCCTGAGGCGGTCGAGGGGCATAACGGCGCAACGCGCGAGAACGGCTCTCTTGATGGCGCGCACGATGGTTCGCGGGACGGCGCGACGGCAGCGCGCGCTTATCCTGACTCCCACGCGCACCTCAGCTATGTCTCCGAGCGCTTAGGCCCGGCCTTCCTGCCTGCCTTAGCCCAGCGCTACGCGTTGAGCCAGTCGCTCATCATGGACCCCGGCGTAGACTCCGGCGACTATGGCGCGCGCAAGGCCCTGCTCGGCGGCTATCCCTTCGTGCTGCTCGCCGCCGGCATATGGCCCGATCCAACGGCCCTTCCTGACCTGGATGCCGCCTTGGCCGCGCTTGAGGCCGACGCGCGCGACCGATCCTGCGCCGCCATAGGGGAGTGCGGCCTCGACTACCATTGGATGAAGAGCCCGCCGGCCGAACAGGAAAGGCTTTTCCGGGGCCAGGCTGAGTTGGCCCTGCGCTGCGGCAAGCCGCTTATCGTGCACTCAAGGGATGCCTTTCCCGATACCCTGCGCATATGCGCAGGCTACGCGGAGAAGGTTCCGGTCATTATCCACTGTTTCGGTTACGACGCCGACGCGGCTCAGGCGTTTTTATCGCGGGGCTGCTACCTGTCCTTCGCGGGCAACATAAGCTACAAGAAGGCTGACGATATACGGGCGGCCCTTGAGCTTACGCCGCTTAACCGCCTGCTCCTGGAAACCGACGCCCCATATATGAACCCTACGCCCCATAGGGGCAAGGATTCAAGCCCCTTCGATATAGAACGGAGCTACGCTTTGGCCGCCGCCATAAAAAAAGTCGGCCAGGATGACCTGGCCGACTCCGTAGGAAAGCTGATGGCCTCTTTATTTAAACGCTATTGAATACACAGCGCGGCCGATGTGCTTGCTGGTCCTGTCGTCCTTACTTCCTATAGCGGATATAGCGTCGAGCTTGCCGTCCTTTACCATGGCTCCCGCGGGAAACTGGCCCTCAAGGGTGGTAACGCCGTCTAGCTCGTTCACGAAGGCCTTTGCCACGTTCATGGCATTGGGCTTGTGCGTCCAGCCTACTCCGGTCTCTTCGGACACGAAGCGCGTGCCTTTATCGTCCTGATAGGCAAGTATCATGTAGGAGCCGTTCATCTTTGCGGAGCCCGCGCCAAACGCTATCCAGCCTTTAGTAGCGGCGCTAACGGCCATGAAGAGGGTCTTGCCGTCGCTAGAAAGCGAGGCAGCTATGGTTATGCCGTTTTTTACTTCGGTATAGGCATATTCGCCCGGTTTGATCATGCCGTCCTGCTCCGGCGCCTGCGCGAAAGCCGCGGATACAGCCATTATGGCCGCGAGCACCAATATCATCCTTTTCATCAAGCACCTCCAATTAGATTACTGTATAACTAAGGAACTTGATATAAGATACGAAACCGGATAGCGGGCGTCAATGTTTTTATACTCGGCGCGGTATGCGTATGGTTACCGTGGTGCCCTTGCCCGGGCACGATTCCACGGAGAGGGTACCCCCGTGCGCTTCGATGACGTTACGCACGATCAAAAGGCCTAAGCCTGTGCCGCCCTGCCCCGAGGCCGAGTAGAAGGGCTCGAAGACATGGGCCAGGGTTACGCTATCCATGCCGCTACCGCTGTCCGCTACCGCTATTAGCAGGCTGTCGTCCTCAAAGCGCGACGACAGCGTAAGCTGCTTACGGTCGCAGCCTATGAGCGCCTTCCTGGCATTGTCGATGAGGTTGTAGATAACCCGGGACATACGGTCCCCGTCGAGTATGGAGGGGCCGTCGCAGGCAGCATCCACGGTGATGTGAATGCCGTCCCGCTCAAGGCGCAACGCGAGGCTGTCCGCGGCTTTCTGGAGCAGCTCGGCCGTGTCTACGATGCCAAAGTCAAGGCGTATCTCGCCGCGGGAGTAATCGAGGAATTCGCCGGCGAGCCGTTCCAGCTTGGTCGCTTCAGTGGCTAAGGCTTGTATTGATTTCCGTTGGCGAGCGGGATCGTCGAGGTGCATGAGCATGAGCTGGAGCTGGCCCTTCATGATGGACAGCGGGTTGCGTATATCATGCAGGATGAGCGAGGAGAATTTGCCCAAGGTTGACAGCCTGTCATTCCTCAAACGCTCGGTCTGTGCCTGCTGCAGCTCGCTGTAGGCTTTCTTGAGCTCCTCGTTGCGGGTGCGCAGGTCTTCCACGTAGAGCTCGTTTGAGCTGCGCACGAGGTACGACATGGACATCATGACCGAGAGGGCTATCGATGAGTGCCCGCGAACGAGGGCGTGGAAATCGTCGCGAAAAAGGAAGAGGGTAAGGGTGTCTTCTTTGGCTAGGGCCGTAGCCGAGCGGGGCAGGTCGTCAACCAGGGCCATTTCGCCGAAAAAGTGCCCCGGGCCATGGACGCCGAGCAGGTCCGGCTTATCGTCGTAGTAGTTTTTCCAGGCTTCAACCTTGCCCTCTATGACGATAAAGAATCGGTCAGCCACGGAACCTTCGGGAAAGACCACCGAACCCGCCTCGTAGCGCTGCTCATGGCAGGCCTCTACTATGAGGCGTAACTCTTCGTCCTCGAGATTCTTAAAAAAATATACCCGCTTTAAGAAATTGAAATAGTCCATAATCGCCCCGATGCCTAGAAAAAAAATGGGCCCCAAACGGGGCCCGAATCATGGGAAAAGCCCTATTACCAGCCATCCACCATGTCGTCTTCGTCGCGGGCGTCCTCGGCGAAGAGGTCGGTAACCGCGCGCATATCGTCGAAGTAAATATAGTAGCTGCCGAAGGACTCAAGCAAATCGGTCTCTATTTTGAAGCCTATCACCTTGAGGCCCATCTGGCTGTTATAGTGATAGTTTCGCTGGACTATGCCGTTCATGCCATCGATGTTCTGAGGAGGAATGGCTACCGAGAGTTTTTTCCAGCCCTGGAAATTAAGCTGGCCCATCGTAAGCTCGAACTGATTGTTAAAGAAGTCGGATACGATGATCTTGAGGGTGTGTTTGTAGTTACGCCCAACTACCCATACGGAAATGGTCTTGGTTATGCCCTCGATAGGGATGGGGCGCTGAGCCAGGACATAAATGTCATGGAAGCCGCGCCTATAGAACTCGGTGCGCACGCCGTAGACATAGGTATCGGCTATCTTGGGGTCTATGCCAGCGTAGCGCTCTTCGGGCTTGGGCTCATCGGCCTTGCCGGCGGGAGTTCCCGCGAATAGCCTGCCGTTGATAACGCCGGCGTCGGGGGATATATAGGAATTCCAGAAGCCCGCCGCCTCGAACTTATCGATAGATACCACTTGCAGCTTCTGTTGCGCGGTATCTATGCCGATCGCGTTGGGATCGGGATTGCCTACGGTATCTTGGGCCGTCGCCATGCTGAAGGCGCAAACGGCGAACAAAACGATAATGATTCGTTTCATAATCTCCCCTTAGTTGGTAGTACCGGAACCCCAGTTGTCACTGATGAACTTGGGGTCCGTGAGGCTGTCGCCGTCGAAGAGGGATTCAAAGGTGTCGGTAAGCACCTTGAAGTGATCGAAATAGAAGTAGATGGCTTTCTCCTGCAGGGACGCGTCGGCCTTGGCCGGCGCGGCCACGACTTCCGTGGGCCTCGTCCATATGCGGAACTTCACCAGCGTAAGGTTTTCGCGCTTGGGAAGGTACTTCTTTGCCTGGGGAATGTTAGAGGGGAGGTTGGCCCTGAAGTTTTTCCAGCCTACGTGATTGAGGTTGCCCATCGGCACGGTGTGGACTATGCCGGTATAATCGCGTATGTACGCCTCTATATAGTAGTCATAGTTGCCGGACCATATCCACATATCGACCATGCGAACCCTGCCGGGAAGGTCTATTTCCTTCGGCTCATAGGTAACGCCATCGCCTGAACCGCTCTTGCTGCCCGGAATAATATCTACCCAGTTATACTCTTTGCGGTCAAAGAGCATGGCAATACCCAGGCTTTTAAGCTCTTTATTGCTCGGATTGGAGCCATGCAGGGCTAAAGGCCAGGTGTTGACGTAAGCCAGCTTGGGAAAGCCGCCGGTAGCGAATTTGCTGCCGATGACGAACCAAGGCTGTGCTGCGGTGTCGTCAAAGCTTTGGACGACTATTGATTCCAAGGTGACCGTGTCTTCGTCGGCGAAGGCCTGAGCCGCCGCGATCAAGAAAACGAAGACGAGGGACAGGCCGATCGCCCTTACGACGCGCTGTTTCATCCGGATTACTCCTTATTTTTGCCCCATCGATTTATCCGACCAAGTGCCGGTCAAATTATATTTGGGAAGAACTCCATTTGTCAAATCAAATTACCCGATTTTTATCGAAGCTTTTTGTAATGCCAAGCGCCCATGGGCTCTATCGCCTCCGTTTGGGGCGCGCGTAATAGCTCCGCAAGGCTTTTTATGCTCCCTTCAAGGTCCCAGTATACTATAGCGTCGCAATTATGCCAGGGCTCAAGCGGAACTTGTGGGCTTTCCGCGATAATAAACGTTGAACGAGGCTGCCCATCGGGCTCCGAGAGCTCGCGCAGCCATCGGCCCAGCTCTTTTTCCGCTACTGATACGTACACCAGCGCACTATCGAGCGACCTAATCCGCGCCGCCGCCTCGCTAGACCAATCGGAACTTAGC
>JBFZES010000216.1:0-6716 GCA_041306725.1 Spirochaetaceae bacterium
CACTTCCTTCCTGCTCTCGGACAGGTGCATGTGTATGCGCGCGTCGAGCTCGCCGGCCAGGTCTATGGCTTTTTTCAGGAAGTCGGGCGGGCAGGTATAGATGGCGTGGGGCCCTACGTCCACCCGTATGCGACCATCTCCCCTGCCCTGCCACTCGGCGTGGAAGGCCCGGGTCTCGTCCAGCTTGCCCAAGGAGCCCGGGCCCTCGTAGGAAAGGCCGCGGCTTAAGTTGGCGCGCAGGCCGGACTCCAGGGTAGCCTGGGCCACGGCGTTCATATTGAAGTACATATCGGCGAAGCAGGTGATGCCGCCTCGTATCATTTCCACCAGGCTCAGCATGGAGCCGTCGTACACGTAGCGGTCGGTAAGCTTGCCCTCAAGGGGTATGATGCGCTCAAAAAGCCAGTTCCAGAAGGGCAGGTCGTCGGCGTAGTGGCGCATGAGGCTCATGGCTATGTGCGTATGGGCGTCGATGAGGCCGGGCATGACTATGGAGCCCGAGGCGTCCAGCACGCGGTCGGGTATGAAGGAAGGGGGCTTTTCCCCCACGAAGGCTATGGAAGAGCCGTCTATGCCGAGCTCGCCGAATATAAGCTCGGGTACCGGGCCTTCCATGGTCAGTATGGCGCCTCCAGTCAGCAGGGTTTTCATAGCTAAGCCTCCGCTCGTCCAGGGTTTAGGCTTTCGCCAGTATGTAATCGAGCTCTTCCAGTATATCCTCTATATCTTCTAAGCCCAGGGATATTCGTATCATGCTCTCGGTAAGGCCGAAGTCCCTAAGCCGCTCGTGGTCGTAGCCGCGGTGGGTCATGGCGGCGGGCAGCTGTACGAGGGTCTCGCAGTCGCCTAGGCTTACCGCCAGCTTGAAGAGCCGCATGCCGTTAACCACCCGCTTGGCCGCCTCGAGCCCGCCCTTCAGCTCAAAGCTCACTATGGCCCCGAAGCCGCTCATCTGACTGGCGGCCAACGCGTGCCCCGGGAAATCCTTGAGGCCTGGATAGTACACCGCGCTCACCTTGGGATGCCCTTGGATATGGCGCGCCGCGGCCATGGCGTTGGCCTCATGGGCCCGCATGCGGAGGCCCAGGGTCTTCATGCCCCGCAGGAGGAGCCAGGCGTTGAAGGGCGAAAGGGCGCCGCCGAATTCGCACATGTAGTCGAACTTGAGGCTGTTTACGTAGTCGGGGTCCTTAGCCACGGCCACGCCGGCCACCACGTCGCCGTGGCCGCAGAGGTACTTGGTGGCGCTGTGCACGACCACGTCAGCGCCGAGCTCCAGCGGCCGCTGGAAATAAGGCGTGGCGAAGGTATTGTCTATGACCACCTTGATGCCGCGTGCCTTGGCGAAGGCGCACACGCGCCGTATGTCGATAACGCTCAAGTTTGGGTTGCTCGGGCTCTCGAAATAGATGACCCTGGTGCGCCCGTCCGCCTTGGCCTCAAGCTGATCCGGCTTCTCCAAGTCGGCTATGCGGCACTCCATGCCGTAGTCGGGCAGGAGCTTGGTAAGCACGCCGTGGGAGGATCCGTAGAGCGTCCTGTGCGCTATCACGTTATCGCCGGGCCGCAGGAGTGAGAAGAGCGCCGAGCTAATGGCGGCCATGCCCGATGCGAAGGCCACGGCGCCCGCCCCGCCTTCTAGGCTGGCCATGCGCTCCTCGAAGAGGCGTAGCGTGGGGTTGTTGCCGCGGGTGTACACGTAATCGTCGCTTTCAAAGCTCATGACCGCGTCCGCCTTATCGGTGTTATCGAAGGTAAACGTGGAGGTCATGAATATGGGCGGGTTCAGGGCGTGCTCGGGGTTTTGGCCCTTGCCGCCGGCGTGTATGGCCCGCGTATCGAATCTCATGTGCCCGCTATCCATGGTTCCGCTCCTTCTCGTTCTCCGCATTAAGCGCCGCTATAGCCCGGCCGAAGGGCGGATAGAGGAGGCCGCGCTCGGTGACTATGGCGCTTATGTGTTCGGCCGGCGTAAGGTCAAAGGCCGGGTTGTAGACGGCAACGCCCGGCGGCGCCACCCGTATCCCCTCGATCTGTGTAAGCTCCTCGGCGCCACGCTCTTCTATGACGATACCCTCGCCGCCGGGGCAGGAAAAATCTATGGTCGATACCGGCGCGGCTACGTACAAGGGTACCTGATAGCGCTTGGCCAGGACCGAGAGCATGAAGGTGCCTATCTTGTTGGCGCTGTCGCCGTTGGCGGCTATGCGGTCGGCGCCCACGACTACCAGGCTTATTTTTCCGTCGCGCATAAGGGTGGCGGCCACGCTGTCCGCAATGAGGGTGACGGGTATGCCCTCCTGCATGAGTTCCCAGGCGGTGAGCCTGGCGCCCTGCAGGCGGGGGCGCGTCTCGTCCGCGTACACGGACAGCTTCTTGCCCGAGCGCCAGGCCGCCTTTACCATGCCCAGCGCCGTGCCCAGCCCGGGCACCGCCAGGGAGCCGGTGTTGCAGTGCGTCAAAATAGTCGCCCCGTCGGGAATGAGCGCCGCGCCGAGTTCCGACAGGCGCTCGCTCTTGCGCTCATCCTCGTACAGTATGGCGTCCGCCTCGGCCTTAAGGGCCGAATAGATTCCCGCGGGATCGGCCGCGCCTTGGTCGTCGAGCAGGGCGCGCATGCGCTCTATGGCCCAGCGGAGGTTTACGGCGGTGGGCCGCGACTTTAGCAGGCTATCCATGGCCGCGTCCATGCCATTTCTAAATTCCGCGCCGGAGAGGCCCCGGTACTGCAAGGCGGCTAAAGCTACGCCGTAGGCGGCGGCCGCCCCTATGGCCGGCGCGCCCCGGACGACCATGTCCCTAATTGCGAACTCGCAGTCCTCGTGGGTGCGGCACTCGAAAAAAACGTACTCCCGGGGCAGCTTGCGCTGATCGATGAGGCGCAGGCTATCCGACTTGAACTCCATGGCGATGATCTTAGACATAGTCGATTCTATCCTTTTCGCTTATTCTCTCGCTAGGCCAAGCAGGGCCTCTTCGCGGCAGCGGCGCAAGTAGTCCAGGGCCCTACGCTGGCCCTCCACTTCCTTGGCTCCCGACCACTCTTCATCATTCCAGCCTTCTATATCCACCGCGCCTTTATAGCCGCCCTCGATAAGCAGGCGGAACAAAGCGAGCCAGTCTCCGTCGCCGTTGCCAGGGAGGCAAGACCGGTGCCAGCGCTGCTTACCGTACAGGCCCCGCGCGGCAAGCAGGCCTCGGTCTATCCGGGCGTCCTTGCCGTGGATATGCAGGATTCGGGGCAGCCATTCCTTAAGCTGGGCCACGGGGTCGGCAAGCGCTTCCAGCTGATGGCAGAGCTCCCACTCAAGGCCAAGGGCTGCCGAGGGCAGCGCGTCGAACATCAGGGACCAGGCATCCGGGTTGATGGCTATGTTCCACTTGCCGCCCTTCCAGGTATCGCCCATGCGGCAGTTCTCGAAGGCAATGCGCACGCCCTTGGCCTCCGCCCTTTCCGCCAGGGGGCCGAAGACTGCCTTCCAGGCTTCTATGGAATCGGGCACCGATGCGCCGGGCACCCTGCCCGCGAAGCAGCCCACGAGGGAGCAGCCGAAATCGGCGGCGCTATCTATAAGGGCGCTTATTCCCGCGCGCGCTGCTTGGGCCTTTTCATCGCCGCCTAAGGGATTGCCATAGAGGGCAAGCGAGCTTAGGCCCCTGCCCGTATCCAGGGCCGCTTGGCGGATCTCGGCCGCCGCGCGCGCCAGGTCTACGTCTATGCGACCCCAGTACATGAGCGAAAAATCCTCGAAGCCTAAGGGGGCCAGGCGCCTCAAGGCGCCGTGGGGCTCTTCTTCGCCTTTAATCAGCGTACCTATAGCCGGCGCGTTCATACGGGCAGTCCTCCCGGCGCGAGCGTATCGAGTATGCGCTGCACGGCAAGGCCATGGGCGAAATCCGGAAGGCCGTGGCGCCGTACCAGGGCCGGCGCATCAAGGGGGGCTTCCGCCAGCTCCACAAAGCGTTTATACGTGGAATCGACGGCCGGCCCCGCCACGGTCCTCGGCATGGAGGAATCAAAGCGCTGAAGGTCCACGCTTGTGCGCGAGCGGCCAAGGTCCAGCGCAGCCAGGCCTTTCGAGCCCCGTACCCGTATCCTAAAATCATCCGCCGCGCCTTCCTCTATCCAACTAGCCCGCAGCGTAAGTGGCGCCCCTGAGGGCAAAAGGCCATTCGCGCTTAAGTCCACGCACACGGGGCCAGAGCCCCCAAGGAATTCGGCGGGAGGCTCTTCGCTAGGCTCGGAGGACGAGAGGGCCTGAGCGAGGTTAATGGCTCTTGAGCCATCCTGGACCGCCAAGCCTCCGAAGATATAGAGGAGCGCGTCCACGATGTGGCTGGCTAAGTCGCCGACTACGCCCGCGCTGCTTTCGTCGGGCAAGAGCCGCCAGCGCCAGCGGGGAGCCGTTCGCCAGTCTCCCCAGATCTTGCTCACTACCCAGCCTTGCAGGTATTCGGCCTCTACGGACTGAACTTCGCCAAGATCGCCGGATTCCAGCACGGCCTTAAGCGCGGCCAAGGCCGGCGCGTTGCGTTTTGAAAAATTAACCAGAGTAGGCAGGCAGGACGATTCCGCTCTTCGTGCCAGCATTTCGCATTCCGCCACGGTCCTCGCCAGCGGCTTCTCGCAGAATACAGGCAAGCCATGATCGAGGGCCGCCAGGGCCAAGCGGGCGTGCTGCCTATCGTTGGCGACGCAGGACAGAGCCGTACACAGGCCCTCGGCCAGCATTTCGTCGATGCTGCTATAAGAGTGCCCTATGCCCATCATCCGCGCGAAATTCTCCGCGTTGCCCGGATTTCGGTCTACGCAGGCGACTATTTCGCACGAGGAAAGCTGCCTGAATTTCCCGACCTGATACTCGGCCATGGCGCCGGTACCGGCAAAGCCTAAACGCAGCATGGATACTCCTTACGCCTTTGGGCAAATGGACGTGGATTCGCGCACGACGAAATCCGTGTCCATCCATTCCTGCACGGGCTCTTCCCTTCGGTGGTTCAAGAGGTCGATGAGTAGCCTGGTCGCCCTGCGGGCAAGCTCGGTAACCGGATGGTCCACCGTGGACAAAGGCGGGGATATGTCCTTGACCGGAGGCAGGTTATCGTAGCCTATGACGCTTAAGTCAGCCGGTATTCGGATGCCCTTATCCGAAGCGTACTGCAGTATGCCAAAGGCGCAGCGGTCGGAACTGGTCATGATAATAGTCGGGGGCTTCGCTCCCGAGTACATCCTCGACGCCCCCACGAGCCCTGAAGTCTTGGAGAAATCCCCTTCTACTATGCACGCTTCCACGTCAAACTCTACGGCGAGGCGCTTGAACGCCTCCAGGCGGTCTATGGCGTTTCTATAGCGCGTGTCCCCCGTTATATAGCCGAAGTTCCTATGCCCCAGGTTCCAGGCATGGGAAAAGGCCTTGCGCATGCCGCTCTCCGGCAGGGCGTCTACGCTATTGAGCCCCTCATGGTAATTATTGATGAGCACGAAGGGCACGCCCTGCTCGCGGAGGCCCGCAAAGGGCAGAAAATTAGCCCTCGTTACCGCGAACAATAAGCCGTCTACGGTTTTTGAGCGTATGAGGTCCTGGTACCCTTCCGTGCCCACATTCTGCTTATCGAGGATAATCGTGGGCGAATAGCCGTTGGCGTCCGATTCAAGGACCACGCCGTCCAGCAGGGCCGGAAAATACGAGCGGGAGAACGGGGGAAAGGAGCGATAGGAGGGAACGACGAAGCCGATGGTGTTCGTGCGATTCCTGGCGAATAAGGCGGCCTGCCTCGAAGGTATGTAGCCGAGCTCGCTGGCGGCGTCCCGCACGCGGTTTTTTATGAGCGGCGTAATAAGGTGAGAATCGTTCAAGGCGCGCGAAACGGTGGATTCGGCCACGCCCGCGAGCCGCGCCACGTCGGCGCGGCTAGGTTTTACTGACATGGAATATTCCTAACGCATATGCGTAAAAAAGAAAAGGGACGCGGCCTAAAAGCCGCGTCCCCTTAGCGCCAGAAAGCGCCGTCAAAGATAGGTTTTAGTAAATAGAAGCGGGCTCGTAGTACTTGGCCACGTTCGTCTTGTCAATCATCACGGAAGGAATGATCACGGTTATTGGGGCCTTGGCGGTATGGAAGGCCGCGCTCTTGGCGCCCGTAGCCACGTCTATGGCATACCTGATGCCATCGGCTATCATCGAAGGATGATAGGTAGCGGTAGCGCGCACGAGGGGGTGGCCGTCCATGATCATCTTATATACTACCTTGGAGCCGGCGCCGCCTAAGGCGATCTTCACGTCGGTCCGCCCGGATTCCTTGATAGCCTGAAGCACGCCAATGAGCACGTCGTCATCCTGGCAGAATACCGCGTCTATCTTGGGGTACTTCTGGAGGAAGGTCTCCATAAGGGCCAAGCCCTTCTGGGTCGACCAATCGGCGAATTCGTACTTGTCCTTGCCGAGCAGGCTTACCAAGGAGGGTTCCTTGTTCATTTCGGCGAAGAACGCGTTCATGCGCTCGGTGTCGATGGTCACGGGCAGTCCGCCCATGGTCACGTAGTTGGTAAGCCCTGCGGCCTTCATTTCCTTAGCCAGCCACTGGCCGCTCAAGCGACCGAGCGCGGGGTTGTCGCCGGCGATATTCACATAGCCGAAGCCGGTGTCGGTGAGGCCGCGGTCTATCACGAGAACCTTGACGCCCTTGCTGTGTGCTTCTTTCACTATGGGCGTAAG